>NZ_DAWDUX010000042.1:0-19368 GCF_052346665.1 Collinsella sp. | reverse complement strand
GTCCGCGCCGCCGTTGCTTTGTTGCCGTCAACCGCCATATATATGTCCTCCGTCATTTCGCGTTGCGCTTTCTTTCAGTAAAGTGTTGAAATGCTAACAGATAGCTTCACGCATCGGCTCGCGGCAGCGTCGGAGTGTCGTAATATGTCGAAACCGTTACGAGATGCACGGCACGGTCAGTTGCAAGCGGAAGGGAACCCGGTGAAACTCCAACAACTCAGATACATCGTCGAGGTGGCCTCGTGCGGCAGCGTCACGCGGCGCGACACCCGCCTCTCCCGCTATGGGAAGGCGTTCATCGAGGCCATATGCACGCATATCCCGTGACGCCCCCGGATCGCAAGCCTTCGTCACCCTCCCAGTCCCATAGATTCTTCCTATCGTAGTTGCATTGCTTTAAGTATTTCCCAATCGGATGCGCGTTCCGCATACTCCTTTCATCAGATATCGCACCTACCGAAAGGAACCCATCATGGCCGCCATCGCACCCACCCGATTCGACGTCGTCGGCAGCTTCCTGCGCCCGGAGGCGCTCAAGGAGGCCCGAGCCGCACACGCCGCGGGGACGCTCGACGACGCCGGGCTCGCCCGCGTCGAGAATGCCTGCATCGCCGAGCTCGTCGCCAAGCAGAAGGCCGCCGGTCTGCCGAAACCTGCAGCTCGACGACTGCACCTGGGGCGCGCTCGTTGACGAGCACTTCCAGGCGGGCATCCGCGCCGCCGGCTCCACGCCCGAGGCCGAGGCCGAGAAGTACCTGCGCGTGAACAACCTCGCGCTCGAGGGACGCCCCGCCGACATGGCCGTCACCACGCACGTGTGCCGCGGCAACTATCACTCCACCCACGCCTCGAGTGGCCCGTACGACCTGGTGGCCCCCATCCTGTTCGCGCGCGAGAACGTCGACGCCTTCTACCTGGAGTTCGACGACGAGCGCTCCGGCGGCTTCGAGCCGCTCGCGCACGTGGCGCCGGGCAAGAAGGTCGTCCTCGGCCTGGTGACCACCAAGCGCCCCGAGCTTGAGGACCGCGACGCCGTGATCGCGTGCATCCACGAGGCCGCGCGCTTCGTCCCGCTCGAGGACCTCTGCCTCTCCCCGCAGTGCGGCTTTGCCAGCTGCGAGATCGGCAACAAGCTCACCGAGGACGAGCAGTGGGCCAAGATCGCGCTCGTGCGCGGCATCGCCGAGGAGGTCTGGGGCGCCTAGGGCTACTTCTCAAAAAGAGGCAGGCACTTTTCTGAAATCCGCGTGACTCGTGGCGGCCCATCTTTGCATGCACGAGAGATGCTAGGCACGCGGGCGTCGCGCCGGCCGTTGACCGCCTCAATTTGGTGCCTGTCCCCAAATTGAGGTAGGCGGACGCATTAAAAAGGTAACCGCGGTGTATGAGCGCGCTCGACACGCGGGGTCTTCATCCGGAACAGGCCGTGGCGATTGCAGTACAGGTACATCCAGCCGCCGCCGCGCATGGCGAAGCGCGCCTCGGCGGCCTGCTCGGGGTAGAGCTTCTTCAGCCGAACCGTATCCGGCGTCACATAGGCGATGAAGCTCACGAAATGGGTCTTGGTCATGGGGTGGTCGAGCGTCACGTACCAATCGGCATCGACGCGTTCGACCGTGAAGGCGTGCCCGACATCCTCGGAGGCGTCCTCCGCCTCTTGCGGCAGCAGCGTGACGCCGCAGCACGAGAACGACCCCTCGCCCATCGCGTGCACGACGTTGCCGCAGATGGGGCACACGTAGAACTTCGAACGAAGCATGTTGCCCGCGCGGTTGGCGTATTTCACCATCAACCCTCGCGCGCCCGCCACCAGGCGACAGCGAGCTGTGTGCGATTCGCGTAGCCTGTCTTTTGGAGCACCGAGCTGATACGGTTGCGGACCGTACCTTCGCTCAAGAACGCCGCAGCAGCGACCTCATGGTTGTCAAGCCCCTCGGCGATGAGGGCGACCACCTCGTATTCACGTTCAGTGAGCTGGGGAAAGGCCGCTCGGCAGCGCTCATCGGGTAAAGAGGTGGCAGGATGCAGATGCCCGATTGAACCTACCGGCACGGCATCCAAAGCGGAACTTTCGGCAAAGCAGGCAGCAACCTCGTTGTCCAGGCGGCCTGAATCAGCACGGCCGCTTGCCAAGAAGTCTCCCGCCGCAACCAGTTCGCGCTCTCGATACTCATCCCACGCCCGATGGCGCAGGTCGCGCTGGGCGAGCAATGCACTCGTACGCACGGAGACGAGAGCGGCAAGGGCGCACAGCGCCGCACTGAGCACGATGGTCCCCGCGGGCACATGGTGTACCGCGGCGGCACAGGCAAACGGAATGGGCACCGCTAGAGGCGCCGCGCGCCAAGGCAAAGGATCCCGGATGAAACGGCACAGCTCGTAGACGACCGCGGGCATGAGAAACAGTCCCTCGGGCACGACCGCAGAGAGCGCACAAAAGAGCACGGGGGCCAGCAAGCGCCACCTGCTCCTCGCCCATTCACATCCCAACACCGCGATGACCGCAACCAGCAAGCAAGCGACCGCCGGGACAGAGTCTGCAATGTCCCCAAATGGCAGCAGCACACCAGCACCGGCAGCGCCCACGACCCCGGCGTCGAGCGTCGAACGCACAACGAACGACACCGCGCATGCAGCGAAAACAACCAGTATGTCGACGATTCGTTTCATGGTTTCCCATGGTAGCAAAAGCAAGTTACGGCAGGTGAAACCAAGTCGTGACAAATGTCACTACCGTCATTTCAGCATGTCAGGCACCATGTTTGCAGCAAACACGGAATCGAAAACCTCAATTTGGGGACTGTCCCTAAACTGAGGTGGAATGGAGGAGGCAATGGACATCATCGCCGTCGACGGGCTCGTAAAACGCTACGGCGAGCTGCTCGCGCTCGATCACTTCGACTTGCACGTCGCCGCGGGCGAGATCTTCGGCCTGCTGGGACCCAACGGATCGGGTAAAACCACGAGTATCAACTGCATGCTCAGTTTGCTCGCCTACGACCGGGGCAGCATTCGGCTGTTCGGCGAGCCGATGGCACCCACCCGCTACGACCTCAAACGCCGCATCGGCATCGTGCCGCAACAGGTGGCCGTCTTCGATGAGCTCACCGTGCAGGAGAACATCGATTACTTCTGCTCGCTCTACGTAAGCGAACGAGCACGCAGGCGCGCGCTGGTCGAGGAGGCCATCGAGTTCGTGGAGCTCGAGGAATTCGCGCGTTTCCGCCCTGGGAAGCTGTCGGGCGGCCTGCTGCGCCGTCTCAACATCGCCTGCGGTATTGTGCACAAACCCGACCTGGTCTTCTTCGACGAACCCACCGTGGCGGTCGACCCGCAGAGCCGCAACGCCATTCTCGTCGGCATCCAGCGCCTGCGCGCCGAGGGGGCGACCGTGGTATACACGAGCCACTACATGGAAGAGGTCGAGCAGATCTGCGACCGCGTGATGATCATGGATCACGGCCGCGCTCTCGCCCAGGGCACCTGCGACGAGCTCAAGCGCTCGATTCGCACGGGCGAGCGCATCCTGGTGGAATTGGAAGAGACGAAGAACCCACACGGGGTCGCAGACGAAGCGAGGACTTGCGTCGCGCTTCCAGAGCGTGAGCTTGATCGTCTGCGATCCTTGCCCCACGTGATCGACGTCGTGCTCGACGGCAACCTGCTCACCATCTCGTGCGAGGCGAGCGAACACAATCTCACCGACGCGCTCGCAGCGCTACGCGCGAGCAAGGCGAGACTGGGCCGCATCACGTGCGCCCCGCCCACCTTGAACGACGTGTTCCTCGAAATCACCGGCCGCGAGCTGCGCGACTAGGGGGCGGATATGTGGACCACCTTCAAAACGACGATACGCAGGCTCTTACTCACGCCGAGCGCCGTCGTATGGACGCTCATCTTTCCCATCATCCTCGCCACGGTCTTCAACTTCATGTTCGAGCCCATGCGCGCGAAGACCTCCATTGAGGCGATCGATGTGGCGGTGGTGGCTAACGACTCCTGGAACGCATCGCCGTTCTCGACCGTGGTCGAAACGCTGGCGGAGGCCGATGAACCCCTCATCGCGCTGCATGCCGTCACAAGCGAACAGGAGGCGCGCGATCTGCTCGAGCAAGGCGCGGTCGACGGCGTGTATCTGGTCGAACCTTCCGAACGCACGCCCCGCGTAATCCTCTCCCCCGCCGGCAGCGGCGCCGGCGGCGATACGTCCTACGACGTGAACCGCTCGATCATCGAGTCCATCGTGACGAGCTACCTCCAGAGCGAAGCACTCATACAGCAGGCCACCGCAAGCAATCCCGCGGCGCTCGCAGATGCCGAAGCGGTCGAACGGGCGCTTTCGCTCGACGTCCCCGTGCGCGAGGTCTCCCTTACGCACGCCCAGCCGGACGCCATGGTGATCTACTACTACGCCCTGCTCGGCATGGCCTCGATGTTTGCTGCCCAGCTCGCCGAGGAGCACGTGTGGCGTCTGCAGCCCATGGCATCCGCAGAGGGCGCTCGCCGTGCCGTCTCCGGCACGAGCCGCATGCGGCTGCTCATTCCCACCGTGGGCGCATGTTGGGCGGTTTCAAGCGCGTTTCTCGCCATCGCGTTCGGCTACATCTGCCTTACCGCGCATATCGACTTCGGCGGGCGCGAGGCGCTCTGCCTTGCAGGGACCACAGCGGCCAGCTTACTCTCCTGCGGTATCGGCGCCGTGGTGGGGGCACTTCCCGGCAGGCTCGAGAAAGATTCGCGCAGCGGCCTGCTCACGGCGGTGACATGTCTGCTGTCGCTCTTCGCCGGCCTCTACGGCGCGCCCGCCATGGAGCTTGCCGATGCCGTTGTCCGCGCGTGTCCCGCAGCGGCTTGGCTCAACCCGGTCTGCCTGATCCGAGACATGTTCTACAGCGTCTATTACTACGACACGCTCGTCCCGTTTACGCTTCGCCTTCTTGCCTGCTGCGGTATCGCCGTTGCGCTGTTGTCGGGGGCGACGTGGCTCTTGAGGAGGTCCGCGCATGAACATCGCTAAACGAGCGCTCACCATCGCCCTCAGACACCCGATATACATTGTGATCTACATCGGTTTTCTGTCCGTGATGGGCGTTGCTCTCATGGGTGAGGTGGACGGCGGAGTGCAAGCAAGCGAGACCGAGGGCGCCAGAGCCCGGATCGCGTGGATCGACCGCGACAACTCGGCCGTTTCGCGTGGGATGCAAGACGCCCTTGCTCAGACCGATGAGCTCGTACCCTGCAAAGACGAGTCGATCGCACTCCAAGCCGCCCTCGCCTCCGGCCGCGTCGATGCGGTGCTTATCGCCCCTGCTGAGTTTGGCGACGATCTGATCGACTCGGCGCGTTCCGGACGCGAACTGCCCGCGCTCGAGGTCGCGGCGGGAAGCAACATGCAGGCGGCGGCGCTGGCAAGTCGGCGTGCGAGCCGCATGGCGTCGCTCATCGCTTCCCAAACGGCCATCGACCCGCAGATGAATATCAGTCAAGTCGTGGCAAACGTTCAGAACCTCGCCGGCATCAGGGCAAACGTCGAGTCCATCGAGGCAACGCAAGAAGGCTCAGCCGCATCGCGCTTGGCGTTCTACCTCACCTTCAGTTCCTACACGGTAACCTCGTCCGTCGTCGTCATCGCCGGTGTCGTCCTTGCGGCGATGAGCGAGCCAGAGGTACGTCGCAGGCAGCTCGCGTCGGCGGTGAGCAGCTGGCGCTCGGGCCTTGAGAGCATCGCGGGATGCGCCGCGCTGACGCTCAGTGTATGCGCCTGGGTCGCCGTGGTGGGTATCGCGACATCCGGAGCAGCCGCGTCGTTCGCGCAGCTCGCACCCCAGATCTGCCTTGCCCTCATATCGTTTCTCGCGTTCTCGGTGGTCCCGCTGTCACTCGCCTACACGCTCACGCAATGCGGCCTGCGCGAGGAGGCACTCAACGCCATCGCCAACCTCGGCGGCATGGTCATGTCGTTTCTGGGAGGGGCGTGGGTCCCGCTGTCGCTCATGGGGCCTGTCGTCCAAACTGCAGCGCGACTCTCCCCCACCTTCTGGATGTACGACGCCGTAACTCGCTCGCTCGAGGCACCGTCAATGACGCCGCAGCTTATCGGAGCCGTCGGGATAGACCTCGGCATCATCGTACTTTTCGCCGCCGCCATCACGTCCGCTGGCCTCGTGGCAGCCCGCCTGCGCGTCAGCGAGAGGTGAAAAGCGTGGACGCTCACCGAAACCAAAGCCCCTTTCACCTGAGATTCGGGATGGGCGCGTCTTTGGGGCGGCGGCACGGGGCGCGGATGCCGCACCCCGTGCCGCCTCGCAGCTAGTCGCCCCGCCTCAATTTGGTGCTTGTCCCCAAATTGAGGTGGAGTCGCCCTTACGCACGGAAGGGGGCTGCAGGCGTGGTTCACCTGCAGCCCCTTGGGTCTCAAATGAGTGCCTGTCCCCTATTTGAGAACGTGGCACGCCTACTCCGCAGCCGCGCGGACGAACTCACGGAACAGCGGGTGCGGGCGCGTGGGGCGGCTCTTGAACTCGGGGTGCGCCTGCGTGGCGACGAACCACGGGTGCGCATCGCGGCGCAGCTCGACCATCTCGACCAGCTCGCCATCCGGGCTCGTGCCGGACACGACCAAGCCGGCCGCCTCCAGCTCCTCGCGATACGCGTTGTTGAACTCGTAACGATGACGATGACGCTCGCGCACCAGCGCCTCGCCGTACGCCTCCGCAGCGAGTGTGCCCTCGACGAGCGCGCACGGATACGCGCCCAGGCGCATGGTGCCGCCCTTCTCGGTCACACCCTCCTGCTCGTCGAGCAAGTCGATCACGGCGTGCGCGCACTGCGGGTCGAACTCGGATGAGCTCGCGTCCGCATATCCCAGCACGTCGCGCGCAAACTCGCACACGGCGACCTGCATCCCCAGACAGATACCCAGATACGGCACCTGGTGCTCACGCGCGTAACGGGCAGCGGTGATCTTGCCGTCGAAGGCGCGCTTGCCAAAGCCACCCGGCACGAGGATGCCCGACGCGTCGCCCAGCACCTGCTCGACGTTGTCATCGGAGAGTGCCTCGCCATCGACGAGCTCGACCTCCACGTGCTTGCCCAGATGCGTGCCCGCGTGGCGCAGCGCCTCGATGACGGAGAGGTACGCGTCGGGCAGCTGGGTATACTTGCCCACGAGTGCGATCTTCACGGGGTCGCCCTCGTTTTCCGCATGGTCCTTCGCGGCGAGGAACCTCTCCCAATCCGCCATGTCGCGCTCGCGCGGATCGAGCCCCAGGCGCTCGCAGACGCGCAGGTCGAAGTCCTGCTCGGCCATCATGCGCGGCACGTCGTAGATGGACGGGGCGTCCTCGCAGGTGAACACGCAATCCACGTCCACGTCGGTGAACGAGGCGATCTTGGCGCGCACGTCGTCCTCGATATGATGGTCGCTGCGCAGCACGATGATGTCGGGCTGGATGCCGAAGCTCCGCAGCTCCTTGACGGAGTGCTGCGTCGGCTTGGTCTTCACCTCGTGGGCCGCCGCGATATAGGGCACGAGCGAGACGTGGATGTAGCAGACGTTCTCGGCCCCCGCGTCCTTCTTGTATTGGCGGATGGCCTCGACGAACGGCTGGCCCTCGATGTCGCCGATCGTGCCGCCGAGCTCGGTGATGACCACGTCGGCGTCCGTCTGTTCCTCGACGCCGCGGAACTTGGCCTTGATGGCGTTCGTCACGTGCGGGATGACCTGCACCGTGCCGCCGAGGAAGTCGCCGCGGCGCTCGCGCGCGATGAGGTCCTGGTAGATGGCGCCCGTGGTGAAGTTGGAGTCGCGCGTGAGGTTCTCGTCGATGAAGCGCTCGTAGTGGCCGAGGTCGAGGTCGCTCTCGTAGCCATCTTCGGTGACGAACACCTCGCCGTGTTGGAACGGGCTCATGGTACCCGGGTCCACGTTAAGATACGGATCGGCCTTCTGCATAGTCACCCGGTAGCCGCGCGCCTTGAGCAGACGCCCCAGCGATGCCGCGGTGATGCCCTTACCCAGCGAACTGACCACGCCACCGGTCACGAATATATGCTTTGTCATGGTGTTTACCTGCACTTCCCGTCGAAATCTGCACCGGAGTCCGGCGCTTCCACGGGATTTCAGTGTACTACCAGCCAGCTCGGGCGATGAAGAGCATGTCGAATTCACGGACTTGAAACGCAAGGCCGTCTAAGATTTGGAACGCAGTTTAGAACAGCCGGCGGCATACGACTCCTCGATTTGGGAACGGCCCCTCCATTGGGGGGCACGGGAATACGCGACGGCCGGAGAACGGAGCCGGCAAGAAACCGACACTCCAACGAGAGCTCGCGCACGACCTCGCAATCGCGCGCGGCCGCCCGTCACGCCTTCAGCACCGTGCGTTCCACCGCACGGGCGGTAAGCAGGCCATACACCCCCATCAAGACAACGACGAACGTCAGAACACCGCCCACAATGGCGAAGAAGCCCTGCACGCCGAGCGCGAACGTGAGGAACCCCACGAGGAACAAACCGAACACGTCGTGGATGAGCGCGCCGACGAGAGGCGCGACGAAATACAGCCGAACTTGCGACCGCAACGAACGACGCATGTCCGCATGCTCGCACCCGAGTTGCATGAGCACACGATACGCCCGACGCGCGTCCTCCGCACCCGAGAGCTGCTGCAGCGCCAAAACCGCGACTGCGCTCAGCAGGAAAACAGCTCCGTAGAAGATCCCAATGTAACCGATGGGCGCCATCGAAGCGGCAATGCCGCTCGAAAGCATCTCCGGCGTCCGCAACCCCACGCTGAACGCGAAGCCGGCCACCATCATACACAACCCCACGGCAATGAGCACGCATACGCAAGCCAGCGCCATCGAGGAGCTTGAAACCCGCGCCTCAACCTGACGAACAGTGAACGCACGCAGCCCGTCCCAGTACCGACTCTCCGATGCGCGCGCATGCGCTGCCCATCGTGCCACACCCAGCCGGGCGACAAGTGCCGTGGCGAAGCATGCGGCAAGTCCCATGGGGATAATGAACGCGATGAAGTACACAGGCTGAAACACGCACGAGCCCCATACCACCGCGAGCAGACAAGCCGCAAGCACACCTTGTCCCGCCCGAAGTGCGCGCTCGCCCAAACGCATGGTCTCGGGCGCGCGATCGGCGGCCAAAAGATCGATGAGGGGTCTACGTACCACATCGCGGGCGCCGTCGACGGCGTTGAACGCGAACACCACCGCAAAGCACGACCCGGTCCACAGGGCGGAACTTGCCGAAAACGTGAAGGAGAGACGCCAGGGAACGTTGAACACGAAGGCCGCAATCGCGCCGAATGCGGGTGACAACCACGCGCCCGCCGCCAAACCGCACGCCAGCGCGCCGGCACCCACGAGCGCCGTCTCGGCCACGAGCACGACCGACACCGCGCCGCGCCCCATGCCGCACAGCTCGTACAACGCAAACTCGCGCTTGCGCCGGCGGAGCAGGAACCGATTGGCATACCGCACCAAGAAGAGGAACACGAGCACGGTGAAGATGGAGAACGCCTGCAGCACGTCGCCCGCACTCCCCAGCACGCCCATCTGCTCGGGCGAGAGACCCATGGTGCGCACGTGGTCGGTCGAGGCAACGAACGAGTACAGCAGGCACGCCGCGAAACCGAGCGTCGCGAAATACACCGAGTAGTCACGGGCGCTGCGGCGCACGTTGCCGACGGCGAGTTTGAGATATAGCTGCATGGCGGGTCCTTCCAAGGGTTATTACCGCACCCATTCTCGCGGGCGCTGCGCTCCCCCGCCATCGATTCTGCTTACATGCGGCGAACAAAACCGTAAGGTTGCCCGAACGTGCGCCGCCGCATCAAATCCGAGCGCCCGCACACGTTCCGGACTCGCGTCGGCACAGGCAGATTTCTCCTGGCATGCGCATGCCCCCGGCGCGGCCGCACCGGGGGCATGCAAGCATCTCTAGTCGAAAACGCCGTCTACAGCACGCCGTCCAACATGAGGTTCACCTTGAGCACGTTGACTGTGGGCTCGCCGAAGACCCCCAGGAATCGGCCCTTGGTGCACTGGGCGATGATGTCACGCACCTCGCCTTCGCTCTTGCCGGTAGCCTTTGCCAGGCGCGGTACCTGGTACTCGGCAGCATCGGGAGAGATCTCGGGGTCGAGCCCTGAGCCGGAACACGTCACCAGGTCGACGGGCACGGCATCCATGCCGGCGTCGGGATTGGCGGCGCGAATCTTCTCGACGCGCGCGTCCACAAGCTGCCGGTACTCCTCGCTCGCTGGAGAGAAGTTGGACGGAGCGCCGTAGGCCATGAGCCCGCCGTCCTCCCCCTCGACGATAGTCACGTTCTGGATACGGCCCCACATGTGGTCCTCATCCTCGAAGCTCTGGCCGATCAGCTCGGAGCCCACGATCTTGTCGTCGACCTTGATGAGCGAACCGTTCGCCTGATACGGGAACGCAACCTGGGCGATGCCGGTCACGACGAGCGTATAGCCCAAGCCGCAGACAACGGTAAACAGAGCGAACACACCCAGCGCACGCGATGCAACACCTTTGAACATACAAACCTCCACTTACATAATGCCGCAGAACGCGAGCAGCATGTCGATGAGCTTGATGAATACGAACGGGGCAACGATGCCGCCCAGACCCCACACGAGCAGGTTGTGAGTCAGCAGCTGTCCGGACGGGACCTCGCGGTACTTAACGCCCTTCAGCGCGGCCGGGATCAGCGCGACGATAACAAGCGCGTTATAGATGATGGCCGAAAGAACCGCGGACAGCGGGCTTGCCAGACCGAGGATGTTGAGCGCTCCAAGGCCCGGGTAGATCGGCGAGAACAGGGCCGGGATGATAGCGAAGTACTTCGCCACGTCGTTGGCCACCGAGAAGGTCGTGAGCGAACCGCGGGTCATGAGCAGCTGCTTGCCAATACGCACGACCTCGATGAGCTTGGTGGGGCTGGAGTCGAGGTCGACCATGTTGCCGGCCTCCTTGGCAGCCTGGGTGCCCGTGTTCATGGCCACGGCCACGTCGGCCTGGGCCAGGGCGGGCGCGTCGTTGGTGCCGTCGCCGGTCATGGCGACCAGGTGGCCCTCGCGCTGGAACTCGCGGATCTTCTCGAGCTTGCCCTCGGGGGTGGCCTCGGCCAGGAAGTCGTCAACGCCGGCCTCGGCCGCGATGGCAGCCGCCGTGAGCGGGTTGTCGCCCGTCACCATGATGGTCTTGATGCCCATCTTGCGCAGGTCGGCGAACTTCTCCTTGACGCCGGACTTGATGATGTCCTTGAGGTACACGACGCCCAGCACGCGGTGGTTCTTGGTCACGACCAGCGGGGTGCCGCCGGCCTTGGCGATGCGCTCGACGACCTCGTCGCACTCGGCGGAGAACACGCCGCCGGCCGCCTCCACGTAGGCGCGCACGGAATCGGCAGCGCCCTTGCGAATCTCGTTGCCCTCGTAGTTCACGCCGGACATACGCGTCGCCGCGGTGAACGGGATGAACTCCATGCCCTTGTCCTCGAGCGTGCGGCCGCGCAGGCCGAACTGCTCCTTGGCGAGCACGACGATGGAACGGCCCTCGGGCGTCTCGTCGGCCAGCGAGGAGAGCTGGGCGGCATCGGCCAGCTCCGCGGGATCGACGCCGTCGACCGGGATGAACTCGGAAGCCTGGCGGTTACCCAGGGTGATGGTGCCGGTCTTGTCGAGCATGAGGATGTCGACGTCGCCGGCGGCCTCGATGGCGCGGCCGGACATGGCCAGCACGTTGGCCTCGTTCAGACGGCTCATGCCGGCGATGCCGATGGCGGACAGCAGCGCGCCGATGGTGGTGGGAGCCAGGCACACGAGCAGCGCCACGAGCGTGGTCACGGACGTGGGGTTGGCCATGTCGTTAAGGCCGGCCGAGAAGCAGGAGTAACAATAGAGGGCCAGCGTGACCAAGATAAAGACGATGGAGAGGGCCACCAGGAAGATCTCCAGGGCGATCTCGTTAGGGGTCTTCTTGCGCGCGGCGCCCTCGACCATCGCGATCATCTTGTCCAGGAAGCTCTGGCCGGGCTCGCTGGAGATCTTGACGATGATCCAGTCGGACAGCACCGTGGTGCCGCCGGTGACGGCAGAGCGGTCGCCGCCGGCCTCGCGGACCACGGGGGCGGACTCGCCGGTGATGGCGGACTCGTCGACGGAGGCGGCTCCCTCGATGACGTCGCCGTCGCCCGGGATCTGCTCGCCGGCGCGTACGATCACCAGGTCGCCGCGCGTGAGCTCGGTGCCGGGAACGACGGTGAAGTGCTCCTTGTCCTCAACGGACTCGATGCGATGGGCCTCGACATCCTTCTTGGCCGCACGCAGGGAGTCGGCCTGAGCCTTACCGCGGCCCTCGGCAAGCGCCTCGGCGAAGTTCGAGAACAGGTCGGTGAGCCACAGGATGACCGCGATGGCGACCACATAGTAGGTGGGCACACCCGCGTCCTGCACACCGAAGACGGAAGCGACGGCCAGGACGGAGGTCATGACGGCGGAAAGCCACACCAGGAACATGACCGGGTTTTGAATCTGGACGCGAGGATCCAGCTTGGCAAACGAGTCGCGGACCGCGCGGCCCATCATGTCTTTTTGCATAGCCATAAATCTGCGCCCTCCTTTACGCAATCATCTGGAAGAACTCGGCAACGGGGCCAAGCGCCAGGGCCGGGAAGAAGCTCAGGGCACCGATCAGCAGAACGATGAACACGAGCAGGAATACGAACATACCGTTGGTGGTGGACAGGGTACCGGCGCTCTCGGCGACCTTACCCTTCTTGGCCAGCGAGCCGGCGATGGCCAGCGTACCGACGATGGGCATGAAGCGGGCGAACAGCATCTCGAGGCCGAGCATGACGTTGATCCAGGGAATGTTGCAGTTCATGCCTGCAAACGCCGAGCCGTTGTTGCCGCCGCATGAGATGAAGGCATACAGCACCTCGGAGAAGCCGTGCGCGCCGCCATTGTTGAGCTGGTCGGCAAGACCGGGCACCATGCAGGCGATGCCCGAGCACACCAGAATGGCAAACGGGGTTGCCAGGCACAGGACAACTGCCCAGCGCATCTCACCCGGCTCGATCTTCTTGCCCAGGAACTCGGGCGTGCGCCCGACCATGAGGCCGGCGATGAACACCGTGAGGATGGCGAAGCCGATCATGCCGTACAGGCCGCAGCCCACGCCGCCGAAGACGACCTCGCCCAGGGCCATCTGGAGCATCTGGACAAAACCGCCCAGCGGGGTGTAGGAATCGTGCATGGAGTTAACCGAGCCGTTGGAGGCGGCGGTGGTGTAAGCCGACCACGTGGAGGAGGCGGCGATACCGAAGCGGCTCTCCTTGCCCTCCATGTTGCCGCCGGCCTGGCCGTCGGTCATCTCGATGTTGACCGCTCCGCCATCGGCCAGCTGCGGGGTACCCACATGCTCGTTGACGGCGATGACGCCGGTGAAGATCACCAGCAGGATGAGCATGGCGGCAAAGATGGCCTTGCCCTGCCTGGTGTTCTTGACGCCGATGCCGAAGGTGAAGCAGCAGGCGGCCGGGATCAGCAGCAGGCTGGTCATCTCGATGATGTTGGTGAAGGCGCTGGGATTCTCATACGGATGGGCGGAGTTCACGCCGAAGAAGCCGCCGCCGTTGGTGCCGGACTGCTTGATGGCGACCTGAGGAGCCGCGGGGCCCTGGGGCAGGAACTGCTCGGTGACCACGCGCGCGTCCTCGACAACCTTGCCGTCGACCTTGACCGTGTCTCCCTCGATCTGGGCGTCGTCGATGACGCTCCAGCCGCCGTCTGCATTAGGCTGAACGGCAACGGGCTCTACGAGCTCAGCCTTCTGAGCCGGCTGGAAGTTGGCGATGACGCCACCGGCAGCCAGGCAGATGCCGAACACGAGGTTCAGCGGGATGAGCACGTACAGGACGGTGCGGGTGAGGTCGACCCAGAAGGAACCCAGACCCTGCTCCTTGACCTGGCGGAAACCGCGGATCAGAGCGAACATGACCGCGATGCCGGTACCGGCGGAGACGAAGTTCTGCACGGTGAGGCCCATGAACTGCACGAGGTAGGACAGGGTGGTCTCGCCGGAGTAGGACTGCCAGTTGGTGTTGGTGATGAAGGAGGCCGCCGTGTTGAACGACAGGTCCCACGACACACCCGGCAGGTGCTGCGGGTTGCCCGGTAGGACGGCCTGGAGCATCTGGAGCGCGACGAGCACCACGAGCCCGATACCCGAGAAGGCGAGGACGCTCACCAGGTAGCGCTTCCAGCCCATCTGCTCATGCGAGTCAATGCGGAGCAGGCGATAGACGCCCCGCTCGACGGGTGCGAGCACGGGTGACAAAAAGGTATGCTCGCCGTCCATGACACGGGCCATGAACCGACCGAGCGGGATGGCCAAAACGACGAGCACGGCGAAGTACAGGATGTACTGAATTGCAGCGCTCATGGGTTACGAATCACTCCTCATCAAAATATAAATGTAGTAGATCAACAGGCCGATGCACGTGATGCCTATGATCGGGATCAGGACATTCATGTAACCGCTCCTTCCGAGAATCACGGGTGGCACCCTTCCCCGAGTGCCTGGGAACAGTAAACGGCGAAGCGGATTAAAACGGTGTTAGAGTGATGCCCTCCGGCCTTAAGATGCCGTAAAGATGCAGCTGGACGGATGCGGCGCCCCGAACGGAGCCCTATACTCATCGCATGCTCGAGGCGGCCCATCCCACCGCCGCAATCGATCCACACCGGCGAGAAAGGCCTCGCAATGTCACGCACTGCATCCGACGTACGGGCTAACCCCGACCTCCTGCTCAGAGCGCTCGAACAGGACGCCCACACACAGGAGCGCCGCGGACGTCGAGGGCACCTCAAGATCTTCTTCGGGTACGCCGCGGGCGTGGGCAAGACCTACGCCATGCTCCAGGCCGCACACGCCGCCAAGAGGCGCGGCGTGGACGTCGTCGCCGGCTATATCGAACCTCATGAGCGCCCCGCAACGGCGCGCCTGTCGCGGGGCATCGAGCGCATCCCGCATATGGCCATCGAGCACAACGGCATCGAACTCGCGGAATTCGACCTCGACGCTGCCCTGGCCCGGGCGCCGCAGCTCATCCTCGTCGACGAACTCGCGCACACCAATGCACCGGGGTGCCGCCATGAAAAGCGCTATCAAGATGTCGAGGAGCTCCTGCGCACCGGCATAGACGTCTACACCACGGTCAACGTCCAGCACATCGAGAGCTTGAACGACATGGTGGCCTCCATCACGGGCGTCGTCGTGCGCGAGCGCATCCCCGACCGCGTCTTCGATGACGCCGACCAGGTCGAGCTCGTGGATATCGAGCCCGAGGACCTGCTCGAGCGCCTCAAGGCCGGACTCGTGTACCGCGCGGCGCAGGCCGACCGCGCGCAGCGCAACTTCTTCAGCATCGAGAACCTCACGGCGCTGCGCGAGATCGCCCTCCGCAGATGCGCGGACCGCACCGGGCGCCTCGCCGACGCCGCGCGCGTGCTCGGCAACCGCGACTACTACACCAGCGAGCGCATCCTGGTCTGCCTCTCCCCCGCCCCCACGAACCCGCGCATCGTGCGGGCGGCCGCGCGGCTGTCGAAGGCCTTCCACGGCGAACTCGTCGCCCTATTCGTCGAGAGTCCGCGAACCCAGACCATGGACGAGGACGAACGTGCCCGCCTCTCATCGAACAGCGCCCTCGCCGAACAGCTCGGCGCGCAGGTGGAAACGGTGTATGGGGACGACATCGCCTTTCAGATCGCCGAGTTCGCGCGACTGTCCGGCATCTCGAAGATCGTCATGGGGCGCACCGGCGAGGCGCGTGGCCTGCATCACGCGCTCTTCGGGCGCAAGTCGCTCGTGGAGAGGCTGATCGCCATCGCGCCGAACCTCGACATCTACATCATCCCCGATCAGCCGGTTCCGGCCAGGCGGGGGCAGGACCGGCCAACGGCCTCGGAACCTCATCTGCCGAGCAGGCGGGACATGTTGCTCACGCTGGGCCTATCCGCCATCGCCACGGCAGTTGGCACCGCATTCCGCGGACTCGGGTTCGCCGACTCGAGCATCATCTCCCTCTACATCCTCACGGCCCTGCTCACGGCCGTCACGACCACGGGGCGCGTCTGCACCATCGTGTCGAGCATCCTCTCGGTGGTGCTCTACAACTTCTGCTTCGTGACGCCGCTGTTCTCATTCGACAGCTACGACCGAAGCTACCTCGTGACCTTCGTCATCATGTTCGCGACCGCAATGGTGGCAGCCGAACTCACCGCGCGCCTCACCGACAACGCGCGTACCTCGGCGAAAAACGCCTTCAGGACCCGCGTGCTCCTCGAAACCAACCAGCTCCTGCAGCGGGCCCAGGGACCCCAGGCACGAGCGCGCATCGCCATGAGCCAGCTCGTGAAGCTCCTCAGGCTCGACGTCGTCTTCTACCCCGCAGACGGCGACCTGCTCGGAGAGCCGCTGTATGAGAGCGCCGGGGCCGAAGACCACCGCACGTCCCTGCTCACCGAATACGAGCGCGCCGTGGCGACGTGGACTTTCAACAACAACAAGCACGCTGGGGCGAGCACTCACACCCTGCCAGAGGCGCAATGCCTCTACCTTGCGGTGCGCGCAGGCAACGAGGTGTTCGGCGTCGTGGGCATCGATCTTAAGGGGCGCGGACTCGAGGCGTTCGAGCACTCCATCGTCTTGTCGATCGTCGGCGAGTGCGCACTCGCCCTCGAGAGCGACAAGGCGGCGCGGGAGCGGGAGGAGGCCGCCGTATTCGCCAAAAACGAGCAGCTGCGCGCCAACCTGCTTAGATCCATCGGCCATGACCTGAGGACGCCCCTCACCGCGATCTCGGGATCTGCCGCCGTGCTGCGCGATGGTGGGGAGAAACTCGGGGACGCGAAACGGCTCGAGCTCGCGGACGCCATTTACGACGACTCGCTCTGGCTGATCGACACCGTCGAGAACCTCCTCGCCATCACGCGCGTCGAGGATGCGGGCATGCACCTCAACCTCACCTCGGAGCTCATGGATGAGGTCATAGCCGCCGCCCTCGGCCATGTCGCGCGCGGGGCGCGCGGCCACCGGGTCGTCGCCGCGCATACGGACGAGCTCCTCTTGGTAAAGATAGACGTCCACCTCATCATGCAGGTCCTCACCAACCTCGTCGTGAACGCGTTCAAGTACACGCCCGAGGGCTCGACCGTGACGGTGGGCGCGCGAAGGGCCGGGGCCTTCGTCGTTGTCGAGGTCGCCGACGACGGGCCGGGCGTGGCCGACTGCGACAAACCGCACGTCTTCGACCGCTTCTTCATCTCGAGCAAAGCGCTGCCCGTGGACTCCCATCGCAGCTTCGGGCTCGGGCTGTCGCTGTGCCGCTCGATTGTAGAGGCGCATGGCGGTACCATCGAAGTGCATGACAACCACCCCCATGGAGCGGTTTTCCGCTTCACCCTTCCCGCCGAGGAGATCGAGATCCATGAATGACGGCACACGCTCAAACATACTCGTGGTCGAGGACGACCCGGCGGTCCGCAATCTCGTGACGACCGCGCTCGGCCTGCATGGATACGACGTCGAGGCGGCGACGAATGGCGAGACGGCCATCTTGGACGCCGCCTCGCGCAACCCCGCCCTCATCATGCTCGATCTCGGCCTGCCCGACATCGACGGCGTGGACGTCATATCCAAGGTCCGCAGCTGGTCGGCGGTGCCCATCATCGTCATCTCGGCACGCACCGAAGACTCGGATAAAATCGGCGCGCTCGACGCCGGCGCGGACGACTACCTAACGAAGCCCTTCTCGGTGGAGGAGATGCTCGCCCGCGTGCGCGCCAACTTGCGACGCTCGGCCATGCCCGCGGCCGATTCCGTCGAGTCGAGCACCTTCGACAACGGGGGCCTGCATATCGACTATGCCGCGGGGTACGCCGAGCTCGACGGCGAGCGGCTCTCGCTCACGCCCACCGAGTACAAGCTCCTCGTGCTTTTGGCGAAAAACGTCGACAAGGTGCTCACGCACACGTTCATCACGCGCGAAATCTGGGGGACGAGCTGGGATAGCGACATCGCGAGTCTTCGCGTGTTCATGCGGACCCTACGCAAGAAGATAGAGGCCGACCCCTCGCACCCGACGATGATCCAGACGCACGTGGGCGTGGGCTACCGCATGCAGCGACTCTAGTCCGATCAGGCCTCGTCGCCAAAGGAGATGCCCAGGGAACGCGCCTCGTGCACCAGGTCGCTGCCGGGGTCGACGTACTTGAGCTTGCCGGCGACCTCCTCCAGCGGCACGCGGCACATCTTGCCAGAGCGCTGCGCGACCATAAAGCCGCTCTCCCCCTCCAGGAAACCCAAAGCCGCCTCGACGCCGCACTGCGTGGCGAACACGCGGTCCTGCGCATCGGGCTGGCCTCCGCGCTGCGTGTGACCGGGGATTGCCACACGCGTCTCGCGACCGGTGCGGGCCTCGATCTCGCGCGCGATGTCGTAGACGATGGACGGAGAGGTGCGCGCCGCGACGAGCTTCTTGTACTCCTTCTTGGACAGCGTCGCCTCATCGCGCGAGATAGCGCCCTCGGCGACCACGATGATGGTGAACCGGGCACCGGCCTGCATGCGGCGATTGATCGCGGCGATCACGTTGTCCATGTCGTAGGGGATCTCGGGAATCAGACAGACGTCGGCACCGCCCGCAACCGCGGCGTACAGCGGAATCCAACCCACCTTATGGCCCATGATCTCGATCACGAAGACGCGTCCGTGGCTGCTCGCGGTGGTGTGGATGTCGTCGATGCACTTGGTGGCGATCTCGACCGCGCTCGTGAAGCCAAAGGTAAGGTCGGTGCCCCAGGTGTCGTTGTCGATGGTCTTGGGCAGGGCAATGACGGAGAGACCCTCCTCGCGCAAGCGGTTGGCCGTCTTGGTGGAGCCGTTTCCGCCCAGCATAAACAGACAATCGAGCTTGAGCTCGCGATAGGTCTCCTTCATGGCGGCGACCTTGTCCACACCGTCGGCCTCGGGCGTGTCGAGGCGCTTGAAGGGCGTGCGGCTCGTGCCCAAGATGGTCCCGCCGCGCGTGAGGATGCCGCTGAAGTCGACCGGTGCCATCTTGCGATAGCGCTTGTAGATCATGCCCTGGTACCCGTCCTCGAACCCGTAGATCTCAACGGGCTCCGTCGACAGGTTGACGACGGTCTTTACGATGCCACGCATGGTGGCGTTGAGCGCCTGACAGTCGCCACCGCTCGTCAGAAGGCCGATTCGCACCATAGGTACCCCTCACGCTCATGGCACACGCCGCCTGAAGGGCGGCGAGCGCGG
>NZ_DAWDUX010000041.1:0-19720 GCF_052346665.1 Collinsella sp. | reverse complement strand
CCTCCCATCTCGAGGACTTTATTTTCCAGTCCAAGAAATGGGAGGCAGTTCAGAGGAGGTCCTGCTGCCCGTTTTGTTTTGAAGCGGCTGCGCATCCTGCGCTTTTCCCTCAACCCGTATCTTCAAAATAGTACTTGCACTGTGTATAGGTGTGTATATACTGTAACTATCGAGTATATACAGTATGCTCGGTTGTGGTCGCCTCATGACGTCTGGGAGTGACCGTGGCGCGACGGGGACGCCCAACGCGCAGACGGGAAGGGAACATTGATTCGTGGAAATCATCATTTCGAATTCGAGCAACCAGCCCATCTACGAGCAGATCGTCCGGCAGGTCAAAAGCCAGATCATGGCGGGTGGCCTGAGTGCGGGCGAGCAGCTCCCCTCGATCCGCGCGCTTGCGAACAGCTTGCGCGTGAGCGCCATCACGACTAAGCGGGCCTACGCGGACTTGGAGGCGCAGGGGTTCATCGAGACGGTGCAGGGCAAGGGCAGCTTCGTGGCCGGTGGCAATGACGAGCTGCTGCGCGAGGAGCGACTGCGCGAGGTCGAGGAGCGCCTGCTTCAGGCCATCGAAGCTGGCAGGGCGCTCGATTTGGGCGATGAGGAGCTCATCGAGATGATGAGGACCCTTTTGGAGAGTGACGACTAGCTATGACTTCATCACGAGTGGGCGCGCCTCTTATCGAGGCTCGCAATATCACCAAGCATTACGACGGCTTCACACTGCAGGGCGTATCCCTCACGGTGGAACCGGGGCAAATCGTGGGTTTTATCGGGCAGAACGGCGCTGGTAAATCAACGACCATCAAGGCCCTGCTCGGCATCATCGGTATCGATGCGGGCGATGCCCGAATCTTGGGTGTCGATGCGCGCGGGCTGTCCGGCGCCGACGCCGCGGTGAAGGAGCGCATCGGCGTAGTGTTCGACACCGTTTCGACGCCGCCGCATATCAAGATCGCCGAGGTCGGCAAGCTTATGGAGCGCGCGTATCGGAATTGGGACGCGCGCGTGTTCGAAGAGTATCTTCACCGGTTCAAGCTCGATTCGAGGAAGGCGATTAAAGAGCTGTCTCGCGGTATGGGTATGAAGTTGAGCTTGGCTTGCGCCCTGGCGCACAACCCGCAGGTGCTCATCTTGGACGAGGCGACCGCCGGGCTCGACCCCATGGCACGCGATGAGGTGCTCGACATGCTGCGCGAGTTTGTGGCGGTGGAGGATGCCGCGGGAAACCCGCAGCATGCGATTCTGATGAGCAGCCATATCACGAGCGATCTCGACAAGATCGCCGACACGGTGGTGTGCATCGATGACGGGCGTATCGTGTTTGCGTGCGACAAGGACGAAATCTGCGACCTCATGGGAGTGGCGCGGTGCCGTGCGGCGGAGGTCGAGCAGGTGCTGGCGAGCGCGCAGGCGCCTATGGAGGTGCGCGTTTTGCATCACGACTATGGTGTGGACCTGCTCGTTTCCGATCGTTTTGAGTTCATGCGCGCGTTCCCGCAGATCCCATGTGACCGCGTGTCGATTGACGACTACATGGCGCTCGTCCTCAAGGGCACGGTCCTGCATCCGCGTGACGGCGTCCAGAAAGGCGGTGATGCGCGATGATGCGCATGCTCAAGATGGAGCTCACGGTGTCTGGGCAATACCTCAGGCAGCTGGTGTTCAGCATCCTGTTCATGGCGGTGTGTTTCACGGTAGGCGTGGGCAGCACTTCCATGTTGCCGGGCATCATTTTCATGATGGGGATGTTCAGCCTGTCAAATAGTGCGAGTCATTACGACGAGCAAAACGATTGGGCTGCGTTTAGGTTGACCATGCCCGTGTCGCGCAGAGATGTGGTGTTGGGTCGCTATCTGTTCGTGCTGGCGGGCACGCTGATCGCGTCGCTGTTCGTTGCCGTAGCGGCGTGCCTGCTGTCCTGGATGGGCGGGGCTTCGCTACTTCCCGAGGTGGTCGCCAACGTGGTGCGCCTCGATGCGGATATGATTCAGGCGGGGGTGTTCGCCCTTGCGTTCTGCAGTGCCATGGGGTTTGTGACCGCATCGGTATCCATGCCGGTGTTCTTCAAATTCGGCCAGACCAAGGCGACGCAGTGGCTGCCCTTCATCATGATGTTCTTGGGAGTTGCGCCGTTAATGGTGGGCGGCTTCATGGGCGAGGAGGCCATTATGGCCATGCAACAGGCGCTTTCGTTCGCGGAAACGCCTGAGGGCCTGACGTCGTTTGCCATGGGCGCTTTGATTTTCGGTGTGGTGTGCTATATCGTGAGCGCGCTGGTCTCTCTGCGGGTGTATAAGGCGTGCGACCTGTAAGGGTGCGCAAATGCCAAACAGTCTCAATTCGGGGGCTGCTCCCAATATCAAACGGCTCAATTCGGGGACCATCTTCATCCAGGGACCATCTTCAACTTGAGAGAGCGGGGCGGGTGCAAAGGCATTCGCCCCTTTGTTTTGGCGATTCGGGCATTTCGAGGCAGAGCGGGATGCCGTAAGCGTTGCGTAAGCAAGTGGCGAACACCGAGCGATACGATGTAGTGTACAAACCGCATGGCAAGATCCAGTGTATGAGAGCTTCGATTCGCAAGGTGGATTGGCGCATATGGTAATTGCAATTGAGCGGCGCGGTGCCGCAGTTCATTCCGCCGGCTCCCAGCAGCTTCCGCTTGCCCGCGTGAGAAACGTGCGCGATTTGGGCGGGTATGCGTATAGGGCGGAGGACGGCTCGCAAGGGGAAACAGCATATGGCATCTTTCTTCGCGGCCCGTCTCTTCGCAAATTGACGCCTGGAGACTATGAATATCTGCAGGAGTACGGAGAGGGCCTGAAGTGCGTTGTCGATTTGCGCAGCGATTTTGAGGTTGGCCATTGGCCCGATCCTTATGCCCGCGGCCGAGACGGTGTGGCGTACGTGCATGTTCAGATGCTCGACCAGCTCAATTCGGGAAAGTTTCGTGACGCACTGCCGGATCGCATGTCGACGGTGTACAAGGGGCTGCTCGACAATCACGCTTCGAGCATCCGGCGCGTGATGGAGTCGATTGACGCCTTTGGGCAGGACGGCTGCACGCTGTTTCATTGTCGGGCGGGCAAAGACCGGACGGGCGTTGTGGCGATGTTGCTGCTGGGGCTCGCTGGGGTTTCGGATGGGGATATCGTTGCGGACTATGCGGCTACGCAGCGGTATCTCGGACGGGGGCTGCGCGCTCAGCGCGTGGCTGTTTCCGCACTTTTGTGCCGTCGCGCTCCTCGTTGCCTGTTCGAGGCGATTCCCGCCGAGATGGAATTGACGCTTGAGCATCTGCACGAGCGCTACGGAACGGTCCGGGAGTATCTGGAAGGTCACGCCGAGGTGCCCGTCGCCGTGCTCGACCGGATTGCGCATCGACTGAGGTTTGGTTGATCGCTTGGTGGGGGTGCGGCGTGTCGGATAGTTCATGAATGGGACTTTTGGTAATTAGAATTCGAAACCGTGAAGTAGCGGATGAGAAGTTGGGCGCCCTACCTGCGGGTTTATTTTGGCGTTGGGGTTGTCTACCGGGCAAGGTCGGAAAGTAATTACCAAAAGTCCCTCAAATGAAAAACGGAGACGGCAATCATATGCAAAACCCCTGCATGTTTTGATCGCATGCAGGGGTTTTGACGTCATGATATGCAGAAGCGGGCCGAGCGCTTGCCTCTCGACCTTTCGCTCGGGTTACTTGATCTGCGTCGTACCGGGCGCGAGGTTCGGATCGGTCTCGTTCGCGGCGCTCTGGCGAAGCTTGGTGTACACATCCTTGCCGTCGCCGAAGAGCTCGTAGTACTGAATCGTGGCGTACTCGGAGCGCGCCTGCAGTGCCTTTTGCAGCGAAGTCTGGGCATCTCCGCCGTTCTCATCCTCCTTGACGCTGGACAGGTAGATGGTGCCGGTGGCGTCAAGGTAGCCGGTGGTGTTGATGGCGGGCAGCGCGCTGCGCAGGGTGAGCTGGGCCTTCTGGTAGTCGTTGAGCGGCGCGCCGATGATGTTCATCATCTCGGTGCCCAGGTAGTTGGTGGAGAGATTGTCCACATGGCTGTCCTGGTCGTTGCCGGCGACATCGTAGTTCGCCCAGATGAGGTAGTCGGTGGTCCACAGGCGCATGTTGTGCTCGGCCTTATCCTCATTGGTGAACCAGCGGTTGTTGTACTTGTCGGGGAAGAACGGCTGGTGGTCGCCAAAGAACACGAGCACGACGGGGCGGTCGAGCTTGCGTAGCTTGCCAACGAAGTCCTTGAGCGCGCGGTCGGATTCCTCAATGAGGGACAGATACTCGTTGACCTCGTTGTTCACCGCGCCGTCAATCAGGTAGTTGTTCAGCTTGTCGGGCGGGAGCAGACCGGTGTCATAGCCGGAGTGGTTCTGCATGGTCACGTCGAAGATGAACTGAGGCGCGGAGTCGGACTCGAGCATCTCGAGGATCTTGTCGTAGGTGGCGGCGTCGGACACCATGCCGCGGAGCTTCTCGGCATCCTGGAAGTCGTTGATCGTCATGAAGCGATCGAAGCCGAAGCCGGAGTAGACGTTCTCGCGGTTCCAGTTGGTGCCGTGGTTGGGGTGCATGGCCGTGGTGGTGTAGCCCAGGTCCTTGAACTGCTCGGCGAGATTCTTGGTGTCGAGCAGGTCGTAGATCGTGTAGGGGTACACGCCCGACCCCAGATAGGACATGGAGTTACCGGTGAGGAACTCGAACTCGGTGTTGCAGGTGCCGCCGCCGTACGCGCTCACGTAGAGGGTGCCGCGCGAGAGGGTGTCGGGGAGGTTCTTGAAGAACTGCGGGCCGTTGTAGCCGGCATGCATGTTCTGGTAGATGGAGAGGTCCGAGAATGTCTCGTTCATGATGGCGATAACCGTGGGCTTTTCCTCGGCGAATTGGGCCTCGGCATCGGTGCGCTGCTGGGTCTTGCCGGTGGTCTCGTCGTACTCGCCGGCGAGCTTCTTCTCGAGCTTTTCAGCCTTGGCCATGTCGTAGTCCTCGGGCACGGGCGGCTTGATGGTCTGCGCGGAGGAGATGAACGTGGGGATGAAACCCTGGCGGTAGTAGCTCTCGAGCGGGCGCCAGGTGTACACGGTGATGTTGAGGGTGTTGTAGTAGTCGATGAGCGTGACGTGGGCGCCAACGCCAACGAGGCACAGGGCACCGATCAACAGGTTGGTGAGGAAGAGGCGGCGGTTGCGCTTGGCGGGCTCGGGGCGGAAGACGCCGGCGAGCGAGCACAGCAGCATGGAGATGGCCAGGAAGGCCATGCCGTACAGGCCGAACGCGCTGAAAATGTAGGTGAAGCCGCCGCTCACCGCAGCGGCAGTGCCCAGGGCGGAAAGGTCGGCGGGCTGGATGGGCATGGACTTGAACGTGATGACGAAGAACTGCGCCATGCCGATGCCCCAGCATAGGAAGGCGACGAACGCCGGGGCGCCACCGCGACGCTGGAATAGGTAGAACAGGCCGGCCATGACGGCGGTGATGAGTGCCCACTCAAGCAGGATGCACAGCGGGTAGCACCAGGTGAGGTCATGGTTGGAGGGGGTTTCGAGCCCGAGCATGGCGAACAGGCCGGCGAGCAAGAGCAACATCACGCAGACCGCGGTGGGGCGGTGCAGCGCGATGCGGAGCTCGTGGGCGCGGCCGCGCAGCTTACGGCCCAGGCGACCGATGCGGGAGAGGTCCTCGTCGCGGGTGATGCGATGTGCGCACGCATCGTACTTGTCACATGCACCGCAGTCGGGTCGGAAGGTGCGGGCGGCGAGTTCGTCACCGAAACGCATGTAGGATTCGATGCGCGCCCAGGTGATGTCACGCGCGAAAGAGGCCCAAGTGCAGGCGGTGAGCACGGCGTTCAGGATGATGGGAGAGAGGATGTCGTCGGGCGCCATGCCGAGAAAGCCCAGCGCGACGGCAATGGCCTGCATGATGCAGAACGTGATGCCCCAGCCCATGCCGGAGCGATCACCCGATTCCTTGCGACGGGTGAGCTCCCGACGGCCCAAGTAGGCGGAGGCGACAAGCCCCGCGATGGATACGATGGCAGTGAACATACGACAACCTCTTCTTCGCTCAACGGATGTTGAAGCAGGCGGCGTGCCCAAATCCTGGACAGCGCTTACCCGGCCTTGATAAACATGTGCTACGCGCGGAAGGCGACAAGGGAACATACTACCCACGGATTGTCGAGATTTAGTCGATAAGCTGCAGGTATCCGTTGTTTCCATAGAATGGGCCAAGAAGCGTAACCGATGCTTAAGGACGGCGGTAAATGGGAATGACGGGAAACGCGGTGCTCGACTGCATCGAGCGCAGGAGCTCGACACGGCAGTTCGACTTGACGGTGGAAATCACGGCCGAACAGCGGGAGGCCGTGCTCCATGCTGCGAGTAGGGCCCCAAGCGCCGGGGCGATGATGATGTATTCGATTATCGATATTCGCGAGCAGGCGACGCGAGATCGCCTCGCGGTGCTTTGCGACAATCAGCCGATGATCTCCAAGGCGCCGTGGGCGCTGGTGTTTGTGGTGGACTACTGCAAGTGGACCGACCTGTTCGAGCACGTGGGGTGCTTGACCGAGGAATTCGCGACCGAATCTGGCTGCACTGCCCGCCCGCATCCCGGTCTGGGCGATTTTGGAATCGCGGCGCAGGACGCGGTGATTGCGGCGCAGAATGCGGCAATTGCCGCCGAGGCGGTGGGATTGGGCACCTGCTACATAGGCGACATCATAGAGAACGCCGAGGAGGTGCGTGACCTTCTGTATTTGCCCGAGCACACCGTGCCCTTGAGTATGCTCATCCTTGGAACCCCTAAGAAGGAGCGCCCGGCAACCCCGCATCCGACCGTCAACCTTGTGATGGAGGAGCGCTATCGCCGCGCCGACGCTCCGACTATGGACGCTCAAATCGCCGAGATGGACGCGATGTTCCGCCCTCACGCAACGGAGTCCGGGGCGCGTGTGCGCGACATTTACACGCGCAAGCACACGAGCGACTTCATGGCCGAGATGAGCCGGTCGATGGACTTGTGGCTTCGGAATTGGCTTGGAAAGGGCTGGTAGAAACATCTCAAGCGCGATGCTCGGGGCTCCGCTGGGGCCTCGGTTTCGTGGCGAACGTCCTGGTACGCGCAAACAAAAAAGACCCATCCGGTTGGATGGGTCTTTTTGACATTCAGTGAGATTGCGGAGGCGCTCGTTAGCAGCGCTCATCCATGGCGACGCGTGCGATGCGGTCGACCGGCTTGAACTTGGTGAACAGCGGCACGTACTCGTAGAACACGCTGGAGTTCTCCAGGCCGAACCACTGCACCGGCGAACCGGCGAAGCGGCGGATCGCGTACTTCATCGCGATGGCGTGGCGCTCACGCTGCTCGACGTCGGACTCGGGCGCAAGCGTCTTGCGGATCAGGCAGAAGCGGAAGGAGCCGACCACACCGGGCTTGTCGTACACGGAATAATCGTGCACCTGCGGCGGCAGCTCACCGGACGCGGACAGGTCGGAAACGATCTGGCGCAGGTAGGCGTTCACGCGCTGATTGACCTTGTAACCCAGGTGGAGGTGCACGCGGTACACAAAGTCGGTGCCGTAGTTTTCCACGGAGTACTCGAAGGTGTGCGGCTCATCGGTGACCTCGACGTTCAGGAACCAGTAGGCGCGGGCGCGCTTGGGGTGCTTATCGAAGATCGAGTACAGGATGTCGCGGTCGAGCATGTCGGTCGACGTGCTGTTGGTGAGGTAGACCAGGTTGTCGCAGAGCGTCTCGTAGTGCGAGTCGTTGCGTAGACGGTCGAGCTGGTCGATGTATTTGCGCACGGGGAGCATCGTGTACTGGCGGCGCTCGACGCGGCTGCCGTTGTACCAGCTGACCATGACGCCCATGATGAGCGCGGCCATCAGGATGGTGAAGTAGCCGCCATGGAAGAACTTCGTGAGCGAGGACACGAAGAAGAAGCCCTCAAGCGCGACGAAGAAGATGACGAAGGCCCAGGGGAAGACCTTCATCTTGCGCACGCCGTGCAGGTAGAAGAAGAGCAGCACGGAGGTGCAGATCATCGTGATGGTGATGGCCAGACCGTAGGCGGCCTCCATGTGAGCGGAGCTCTGGAACAGCAGCACGACGATAACGCAGCCGACCCACATGACGTTGTTGACCATGGGGATGTAGAGCTGGCCCTTGGTCTCGGCGGGGTAGAAGATCTGCATGTGGGGCATGAGATCGAGGCGGCTGGCCTCGGACACGAGCGAGAACGCGCCGGTCACGAGCGCCTGGCTCGCGATGATCGCGGCGCAGGTGGAAAGGATGACGCCGAACGGACGAACCATCTCGGGCAGCATCTGGAAGAACGGGTTGAGGTCCTCGATGAGGGCGAGCTCGGGGTTGCCGGCGTTGGCGAGCAGCCAAGCGCCCTGGCCGAGGTAGGACAGGATGAGGCAGATCTTGACGAAGGGCCAGGTAGCATAGATGTTGCCGCGGCCGACGTGGCCCATGTCGGAGTAGAGGGCCTCGGCGCCGGTAGTGGCGAGGAAGCAGCTACCCAAGATCATGATGCCGGCATGGTTGTTGGGAGACAGCAGGAAGCTGATGCCGCGCAGCGGGTTGAACGCGAGCAGGACAACAGGGTTGCCGAGCACGTAGATGAGACCCGCGCCGCCGAGGAACAGGAACCAAAACGTCATGACCGGGCCGAAGGCATGGCCGATCTTGGAAGTGCCCACGCGCTGCACCGCGAACAGCAGGCACACGATGATGAGCGTGATGACCACGACGTTCATCTGGTTGTCACCCATGATGTCGTGCACGGCGGGGATGGTGCGCAGGCCCTCGATGGCCGTGGTGATGGTCACCGCGGGGGTGAGGATGCCGTCGGCGAGCAGGGCGGCACCTCCGAGCATGGCGGGGAGGATGAGCCATTTGCCGTATTTGCGCACGATGCTGTAGAGCGCGAAGATGCCGCCCTCGCCGTGGTTGTCGGCCTTGAGGGAGACGAGCACGTACTTGACGGTGGTCAGCAGCGTGACCGTCCAGATGACGAGCGAGAGCGCGCCGAGGATGAACTCCTCGGTCACGGTCATGATGCCGCCTTGGCCCGCAAGCAGCGCCTTGGTGACGTACATGGGCGACGTGCCGATGTCGCCGTACACGACGCCCAGGGTGACGAGCATCGCGCCGATGCTTACCGGGATCGCGGCAGAACCGTGCCCGTGCTCGGATGATTCAGTTGAGTGTGCCATTGCGGTATTGCTCCTTGGCGAAGATGACCCGGCGCCGGCCTTCCCCCAGCGCGCCGAGAGGCATATGCATGCCATCTAACGTTCAAGCCATTATAGGGATTGTGCAGGGCAAACGCTATATGTCACAAGCTGCAGG
The DNA here is from genome assembly GCF_052346665.1 of Collinsella sp. Classification (NCBI taxonomy): domain Bacteria; kingdom Bacillati; phylum Actinomycetota; class Coriobacteriia; order Coriobacteriales; family Coriobacteriaceae; genus Collinsella; species Collinsella sp. Next base: position 10,344 of record NZ_DAWDUX010000041.1, on the reverse strand, counting down.
AACGCAAATAGAAGGGTGGGTTGCTTCCGTTTCCTTCCCCTGTCCCGTGCCCTCCTCCCGCGAAAGTTAACTCTCGCGGGAGCTTTTCTCCCGGTTCGCCTGATTCGTTCCCCGAGAGTTAACTCTCGGGGAACGCAGATACCGAAGAGTGCACGCCCCTTAGGCCCTCATGTTGGGTCAGCGCCCGCCGCGCGCATCGCGGCGGCGCGTCTTTTCGCGGCGGGTGTTGCTGCCGCTCGGTTCGCTGCTACGTGCATCGTCATGGCGCCGGGCGTTCTCGCGCAGCTCGCGCGTGCGCTCGCGAATGGCGCTCTCGTCCATGCCCACCATGCGCATGGCCTCCTCGGAGGTGTGGCGGCGGACCAGGTAGCAGTGGTGAATGCGCTGGTTGCGGGCGAAGTCCTCGGGGATGGTCTGCGCGGTGATGTCGGTGAGCACCACACCGGCGCGTGCGAGCTCCTCGGTATCGGGGCGGAAGGTGCGCAGGTTGCAGGAGAAGATCGCCTCGCCCTCTCGGGAGAGCAGGCGCGAGAGGCCCACGAGCAGCTCCACGTGGTCGCGCTGGACATCCCACGTGCGGCGACCCATTTTGCTCGAGTTGGAGAAGGTGGGCGGGTCGCAAAAGATGAGGTCCCAGCGGTTGCGTGTGGCGCGCATGTCGCGGATCCAGCTCATGACGTCGGCGCGCACGTAATGGTGGTCGGGGCCCACAAAGCCGTTTTGCTCCATGTTGCGCTCGGCCCAGTCCAGGTAGGTGTTGGAGAGGTCCACGGTGACGGTCTCCTCCACGCCGGCGTCGGCCGCGTAGCAGGTGGCCGTGCCGGTGTAGGCGAACAGGTTGAGGAAGAACCGCTTGCCGCGGGCGTGCTCGCGCACCAGGCTGCGCGTGATGCGGTGGTCGAGGAAGATGCCCGTGTCGAGGTAGTCGTTGAAGTTGACGGCGAAGGTGAGGCCGCCCTCTTCGATGAGGGGGAGCCTGCGAGTCCGGATGTCGGACGGGGTCCCCGCGCCGGTGCCCTGGGGTGCGCGAGCGGCGGCTTTGGGGCTCGGGCCTTGGCCGGCGCCGCCCTTGCGCACGCCGACGACCCCGTTGCCACCCATTGCCGCCGCGGACGTGCCGCCCGCCTGCTTGCCGTATTGCGACCCGCCGCGCGAGCGGATGCGGGCCTTGGCGAATACGTTTTCGGGGTTCACGTCGAGGATGCGCGGCGCGATGGCGAGCATGTCGAGCAGACGCGCCTCGGCGAGTGCCGGGTCGATGTGGCGCGGGGCGGCATACTCGGCAACCACGAGCCAGCGGCCCGGGGTCGTGGCACTGCCTTCGTACAGGTCGATGGCGGCGGAGTAATCGGGCAGGTCGGCATCGTAGACGCGGTAGCAGGTGATGCCCTCGCGCTGCGCCCACTTGCGGCGCTGCTTAGCGACTTTGCGCAGACGGCGCGCGAACTGCTCGGACTCGGGCAGCATGACGGGGCAGGGCTTACCATCGCCCAGGTCGATGGCGGTGGTGCCCGCGGGTGCGACTCGCTCGTCGTCTGCGGCCTCGGTGTCCTCGAGGTCACCCTCAGAGAGTTCGACGAACGTGAGGAGCTGGGCCCCCTCGTTGTTCGGCATGATGGACAGGCGACCGCGGGGGGTGCCGAGGGCTTGCTCGAGGACGTTGTCGCGCGTGAGGACGGTGACGGGCTTGCCGACGAGGGCTTCCCCAAAGGGTGCGCCCGCGCCGGTGCGCAGGTCGGTAACGAGGGAGAGAAGGCGCGGCAGCTTGGTGAGGGGGACCTCGGTCGTGTCGATGACGATGCCGCCGACGATCTGGGTGTCGCCGATAGCGGGAATGGCGAGTTTGCGGACGATTTTCTGCGCGTCGGGCTGGGCGAAGATCACGCGGTCCGAGGGGCCGGATGCCTTGAGGACGCGGCGCGCGCACGAGACGGCGTCACCGGAAATGTCGGTGGCAAGAATGCGCGCCGTGCGGTCGCGCGCCGCGTCGATGCGCCCGAGCGCCTCTTTGCGCAGGGAGAGCCACGCGGATTCGTCGTACTCCGCCCATGCTTTGAACCCCCAGTTGTCGCGCTCGAGGCCGGGCGCGCGGTCGGCGAGGATCTGGGCTGCCTCCAGCACGATGCCGCCGCCAGCGCAGCAGGCATCGACCAGGATGGGGAAGACGGAGGCGGTGCCGTCGTCCGCGGTGGAGGCCGCCGTGTCGCTCGCGCATGCCATGGCGTGCGAGCAGGCCTGTTGCCAGCCAAGCTGCGTCAGGGCCAGCGCGGCGTAGTCGGGCCGCAGCACGTGGGCGGCGCCGGGGCGGATTGCCTCGCGCGGGAGGCGCTTGAACAGCGGGTCGCCGGAAAGGTCGAGGTGCAGGCTGGCGCGGTCTCCGCGCAGCGTGAGCAGGATGCGCGCGTCGGGGTCATCCACGTCCACGTTGGGGCGACGGCCGGCGATCTCGACGAGGCGGTCGCACAGGGCATCCTTCACGCGCAGGGCGGAATAATGGGAGTTGCGCAGCTCATCGCTCGTGCCGCGCGCCGAGATGGCGATGGTTGCGCCAGGCGCGAGGACGTTCTCCCAAGCGATGGCGCGTGAGCCCTCGTACAAGTCGTCCGCGGTGACGCAATCGAAGCGGGCGAGGGTAACAAAGACGCGGCTCGCCAGGCGCGACCACAGGCAGGCGCGGTAGGCATCGAGGGGCGCGCCCGCGAACGTGACGCGGCCCTTGAGGCGACGAACCTGACGCAGGCCGAAAGAGCGCAGTTCGTCGGCAAGGGCGGCTTCAAAGCCCTCGGGGCAGCTCGCGTAAAACTCGTGCGCGGCAGTGTTGGGAGGCGTGAGGGGCGTCTGCGCCATGGTCACTCCTAATATAAGTGGCGGCAAAATCGTGTGTATGATGCGCGGCCGTCTGTCCATAATCTCTTTGTATTATGGCAGCTTCCTTACGCGTACGCTCCTCTTCTGTGCTGATGAGCTTGCTATCATGGTTCGAGCACAAGAGAGGGGAAGGATATGTATGCTCGATGATTCGAGTGCGGTTTGGACGCCCCTTGCGGGGGCCTCTATGGAGGCCGGAGCGGCTTTGGCTACATCGACGGCGCGCGGATTGGGGGACTCCTCGGCGTCGTTGTTCTTCGATGTAGATGGCACGCTCGTCTGGGTGGACCCTGCGAACATCCCCGAGGGGGAGGATTTCACCAAGATCTTGCCGACGTCGGGCGTGCTCGACGCAATCGGGCGGTTGCGGGAGCGCGGGCACCATGCGTACGTCTGCACGGGGCGCCCGCTTTCCATGGTGAGCGACGCGCTCGTGGCCGCCGGGTTCGACGGCGTGATCTCCGCGGCGGGGTCGTGCGTGTCGCTGGGCGGCGAGGTCGTGCACGAGACGCTGATCGATTCCGAGCTGGCGGCTGAGCTCATTCGCCTGGTGCTCGCCGTGGACACGACGGTGATGTTCGAATCGCGCGAGACGCCGCTCGTGGTGTCGCGGACGCTGGAGGCCGTCCCGGCGTTTCCCGACATGCCCGTCGCCCATTCCCTCGAGGAGGCGCTGGGGCTCGCTCCCGAATTGCGGTTTTGCAAGTTCACGCAGCCCGGGATGTTGAAGGCGCCCTCGATCATGGGCGACGCCCGCCTGTGCGAGCTGGTCGAGGCCAATTTCGACGTGTGCGATATGGGCCTGGCGAGCGAGTATTCGCAGAGGGGCGTGACCAAGGCGAGCGGCATTGCCAAGGTGCTGGAGCTGGAGGGGCGCGAAGTCGCGGGCACGTTCGCGTTCGGTGACTCCGAGAACGACCTCCCGATGTTCGATGCGGTGGAGACGAAGGTCGCCATGGGTAATGCGATGCCGGTGCTCAAGGAGCGCGCGGACTACGTGACCGACCATGTGAAGGACGATGGCGTGGTCCACGCGCTGCGGCATTTCGGTTTGATTTAGCATGTGCCCGGAGGGCACCGTTGGGAACGGCGTGTCGATTCCAACGGGGTTGAAAGGTGTCAGAATTGTGAAGACACTTAAGGAGGCCCTTGCAATGAAGGGGCTCTGCGCGTAATATAACTCATTGCGCACACGGTGCATCCAGACATTGCGGGGTGGAGCAGTCTGGTAGCTCGCCGGGCTCATAACCCGGAGGTCGTAGGTTCAAATCCTGCCCCCGCGACCAAGCAATTCAAATACCTGCGGAAACGCAGGTATTTTTTTATGCGGAGGGTCGTTTTTGCTTGAGTGTCCCTACTATTGTCCCGCTTTTCAAATATGTACGGGTCATTCGTCGGCTTGGGCGTAGCGGGAAATCTGGGGTAATATTAAGAAAATTGCATACGGAGCCGTGAAAGTAGACGAGTGCTCGCAGGGCTGCGCGAACGTCGTGATATGCGCATAAGTTCGGCTATTGGCGAAAAGCAATCGCTAGGCATAAGACCCCGAGAGAGGACGGCGGCTTGGTAACCGTCGCTTCGAGACGAGCGAACCCACACTACAGATGGGATGAACAGCTTCCAGCATCCGATTATGTGAACGAAAGACAACGACGGTCGGGAATGTCGTTCACGGATGTGCCGGTCCAGTTATGAGGCACGGAGCGACGGCAGAGAGCGGGTAAGATGCCCGTCTCTGTGTCGCTTTTTCATATCGACTCTCCGTTGTTTAGTGGTCGGAGAACCGTTATGAAACACAAAGATCAAGACAATTTAATCCCCGGCGTTGTTCCGATGGCGCTTTCGAGCGAGGACGCCGCCCGTGCGCTTGGCGTCTCCCCGAAAACGCTTGCCAATTGGCGCTGTGCAGGTAGGGGACCGGCTTACGTCCATATCGGTGACTCCCCTCGCTCGCCCGTTCTCTATCTGATGGAGGACTTGGAGAGCTGGCTGCATTCCCGCCGCCGTTGCGGGGGAGGTGAGTAGGTCGTGGAGGACTTACATTTTGACGGCTTGGAGTATTTCAAGTTGGAGCGAAAGCACTACGAAGGTGCTCGTGACAACCTGTCGCCGGCCCAGTATGACAAGGTAATGGGCGCAATGGCATCGTATTTCTTCGACGGTAAGGAGCCAGACAGGCTCCCGGCACCTGCCAAGCTTTATTTCGCTGGGATAAAGAACCAGATCGACTATAAGCGCGGCCAAGCCATCAACGCCTTGGGCCGTCGTGATGGGAGCGAGGAAGTTTCTGAGAGCGGTTTCGAAGACATTTCCGAGATTTCGGATAAGTCGTTTGCAAGTCCCTTTAAGGAACCTGAGAAAAAACTTCGCTCGGAAATCCCTTCTACCTGCTGCGACGTCATTGAAGCTGTGCAGCTGCCATTGGCTAACAGTAATGGTAACGATAAAAAGAGAGCTAGAGCTAGGGCTGGGTCTGGAGACGATACGAGGGAGAGCGGGGGAATGCGCGCACCAACCCTCGATGAGGTGATTGCTTATTGCAGGCATTGCGGCCTGATTGTTCCTCCCGAAAGGTTCTTCGACTATTACAGCGCCAATGGCTGGCGCGATACGAACGGCAGGCCGATTCGCGACTGGCGATCCAAGCTCCACGCTTGGAACCGGCGCGAAGGTCGTTTCCCCGAGAAAGCGCAATCCGCAGACGCCGGGAACGGCGGGGACGGGCGCAAGCGCCTCAGGATTGGTTGCATCACAAGCACGAAGAACGGTGACAAAAACGAGGGGGGATGGTACATACGGGAACCTTCAGAGTGCGCTGGCTTCATCCCAGGGAGTAAGGGCGTGAGCCGGGATGAGGCAATGCGCTTGGCGATTGAGCTGCACCCTGATCTGAGCGACGCGGTGGGGAAATAGGAGACGTCAGGAAGGCATATCGCTGCGACCAAGCATTGAGGACGATTTGATTTGAAAGGATGAGTGTCGGAAGACCGGAGATGGAAGCGCAATCTCCGGTCTTTTGCCGTCTTGCCGTCGGATGAAGCTCGCGCTTGGCTTTACCTGACTGGCAAAGCTGTATCCTGTATTTAGCAATGTCATGTTTCAGAATTGGTGGCTCATAATATGGCGCTCCTGTACAGCTGGACGGAGGATGGCTTGCCCGAGCGCTGCACCGTGTTGCGGGCGGAGGCCCATGATGCCATGTGCTGCCACTGCGGCGGGCCGCTCGAAGGTCCGTGCGTGCGCCTCGACGCCCCCGACGGCGACAGTTGCTTCATGCATCGTGAATGCGCATGCGACGGGTGCGGAGGGTTTGGCCGGGTGGAGATCGACGCGGCGAAGGGCGGTTTCTAGTGAGGTACCGCCTCGACGTGTTCAGGGATGCTGCGCTCTCGGAGCGCGTGGAGCGGCTGGGCCTGTCGGCGCCGTCCGACGAGATGGCCTTGGAGCAGGCCGAGGCGGTGCGCTGGAGGTGCGAGTGCGCGGGGCAGAGCAGGGCGCTCGTCCTGACGCGCGAGGACGGGGCCGCGGTGGCCCGCATGGGAAGCAGGAGGTTGAGCGGATATGGGGATTAGGCCGGTGCCGTGGAGCTTCACCATCGAGTTCGACGAGGGCAGGGCGGAGTCCGCCGGGTACGACGTCGAGGAGCTGTACGACTGCACGGACAGGAACGTCTCCCGCTACGGGTGCGTCCGCGCCGTCCGGGGGACGTGGATGGCGGCGGAGGGCGACGAGGTCGAGTCCCAGTGCCTCTCGCTGTCCCTCCTGTCGAGGGCGGATTGGTTCATGCGCACCGTCGGGTCCATCACCGCGTTCGAGGACGACACCGACGAAATCGACTACCTCGACGTGCTGCGCCGCTACGCCCCGCACCGCCTCCCGACCGGGCGGTGAGCATGTCCAGATGGGTCGTGACCGCGCTGGTCGAGGACGGGAGCTGGGTGCCCGTGGAGGTCGAGGCAGAGTCGATGGCCGAGGCCGTCGATTGCGCCTTCTCGCTCGATTGGGTCGAGAACGTGGTCGAGTGCCAGATGTTCGGAGGAGAAGAGAATGGACGCGAGCGGGTTGCCCCCGTGGAGCTTTGAAATCGAGTTCGACGAGGAGGAGGCCGCGCGAAACGGCTACGATCCGGACGAGCTGTACGACTGCGTGGGCAGAATCGTCGAGCCGATGGGCAACGTGCGCACCGCTCGCGGGTCTTGGCAGGCCGAATCCCGCGAGAACCAGTTCGGGGCGCAGTGCCCGGCGGTCGCCCTGCTCGTGAAGCAGCCGTGGGTCATGGAGAACGTCCGCTCCATCACGACCCATGAGGACATGAACGAGCCGGACGGCGAGGACTACCTCGCCGTGGTCCGGCGCGTGAGGCCCGAACTGTTCCCCGAGGGTAGAATGTGGTCGAGGCCCGTGGCCCCCGAGCAAGTGTAGCTCGGCAGGTGCGGGCCGACCGTAGTCCCCGTGCAATGGGCGCACGGACAGGCGTGGCGACCACTTCTGCGGGGAAGGGAGGCCCGGACATCAACGGCGCAATCGGAGCGCCGCGAGGGTCTGGGCTTCTTCATGTTGGATTGTGGCGCCGATCGCTACAGACTAGAGCCCTTCGCGTTCGGCGACTTCCTTCCTCTTCGTGTTTTCGAGCGAAGCGAAATACGACTCCGCCATCTTCCGCGCCAACTTCTCGTTGATCTCGAACTTCACATTGCCACGCTCGTGCGCCACGGCCTCTATGGTTGCCGCTGACACGATGAGTCGGTGGTTTCGTTCTGCCCGTTTCGACTCGACCTTCTGTTTTTCCAGCCTTTCGATTTCTTCGCGGCGTCTGTTTATCTGCTCGGTGAGCCTCGCGCTTCTTTGTCTAGGCGTGGGTGACATCGTGTCTCCTCGTATCTAAAAGACAATATGTCGTAGTCGATGCCCTGATGGGCGGCGGCACCAATCAGGGGCGGGGCGGCGGCACCCCGCTTTCACGATTATAGCGCTGGAGCGCTATAATCGTGAAACAGCGCACTTAAAACCACTTTCTCGGCGAGTGCCTGCGAGAGAGGTTTTCATGTGCGCTCTTACGGAGAGCGAGAACCGTGCAGGCGGTTTTCGCGATGCGGAGACGCGCCTTTTGATTCGAGGTGACTTCGGATGGCGATATACCACTTTTCTCGCAACGGCGTTTCCCCGGCGGCGGGGTCGAGCGCGGTGAAGGCGTCGGCGTATCTTAGCGGCATCTCCATGTTTCGGGAGTTGACGGGAATGAAGTGCTCATATGGGCGTGCCGACAGGGTCGTTGCTCATGGAGTCGCCTTACCGAAACTCGCGCCAGCTGCGTTCCGTGATCCCGAAATGCTCTGGAACGCCGCCGAGGCGGCGCAGCGCGGTAATGAGTGCTATGCCCACAGAGAGAAAATGGCTTTGCCGAAGGAGCTTTCCGCAAGCGAGAGGAAGCGCCTGATGGAGGATTACGCGGGCAAGGTCGCGAAGGCGACTGGGCACCCGACTGAGTGGGCGATTCACGATCAGACCGATGGCAATGGGAACTTCCACGGCCACGTCCTCGAATCGGAACTCGCTTGCGGTTGGAATGGATTTGTGAGGCCGAGCCAGCGAAGGAACATCAAGGTCTACCTCTGCCGTAAACCCGGCGGTGAGGATACTTGGGTGGACGCCGCCGACTGGAAGCAGTGGGCGAAGGGCGAGGGGTACGAGAAGGCGTTCACTTTCGAGGACGGCTGCCAGCGCACCATGTCTGAGGCGGAAAGTTCAGGATTGGGGAAGAGGGACAGGAAGAGTAAGAACCCGGTCGCCATGGTCGTCACGGATAGCGGTGAGGACGCGAGGGACGCTGCGAGGAATGCCCTTGTTGAGCGCAGGAAGCTGTGGGCCGATTGCGTCAACGCCGCACTCGAGAGGAACGATATAGACGAGCGCGTGAGTCATCTGAGTAATGCAGAGAGGGGAATCGAGGAGGAGCCAACGCGCCATCTCGGGTTGCGAGCTGCCGCCATGGAGCGTGACGCCAAACGTCGAGCGGAGGAGGCGGGCAGGGAATACCGTCCCGTCACACGCATCGGTCGCGAGAACGAAGAAATCAGGGCGAGGAACGCTGAAGCGTCAGCGGAACGGATTATTAGGGCCAATTTGAGCGAGCTTTGCCGCCTGGCGGCGGATAGGGCCGAGAACATCTACGAGTATCGCGAGGTGCTTGAGGGTTGGCGCGTCTCTGTCTCCGGCAGTGGGCGTCACCTGCTTATTGGCGACGCAGACGAACCGTCCGTTGCTCCAATTCCGCTGTCCGATCTATGCCCGGATCTCACGCCCGAGAGGCTTGCGGAGCGCTTCTTGATGAATGTAGAAGCCGACATTGAGAGGAAGGGCGCGGAGCTTGTCGAGGCCCGCGCAGTCGAAGCGGCGGAGGCGGAGCGTTTATCGATTGCCAAAAGGGGATATCTCGCTGCCATGAAATCCGCCTTCGTTGCCTACCGCAAGGAGGCGTATGCCAATAAGGGAGTTCCTGTGGAAGAATTCCCAAAGCTCAGGCTCCCGCGTCCGTCAAAGGATGTAATGGAGGACTCCGAGGTGAAGCGCTTGTGGCTTGCGTATCGACGCGATGCCGATGTGTTGAGAAACGAGCTGGCGTCTGGCGTACCGAGGAAAGCCGCTCGGGCTGGCAGCACGCAACCCCAGCGGCAGGAGCAGGGGCAGAGGCGCGCGGTTGAGCAGGTGAGAACCGATCGCAATCGTGGTAAGGGGCGTTAAGGAGGCATGCTGAATGGCGTTTGTGCAAGCAGCCGTTATGCCATTGACGAATATTTATAATATATGTATTATATCAATATGAATGAGAGTGGATACATAGACTTTGAGTGGGACGACCGGAAGGCCGAGTCGAACGTTGGCAAGCATGCCGTTACGTTCGACGAGGCGTGCGAGTCGTTCTACGACCCGTATGCTCGCATCATCGATGACCCGGACCATTCGGGTGATGAGGAGAGGTTCATTCTCATCGGGATGAGCATGTCGGCCCGGGTTCTCACGGTCTGTCATTGTGTCCGTGGCGAGGGTTCGACAATCCGCATCATATCCGCGAGGAAGTCGACCAGAAACGAGGAGCGCCAGTATTGGAGGTGGCGGAAATGAGGGAAGAGTACGATTTCAGTGAGAGCCGCGCGAATCCTTACGTCGAACGGCTGCGCAAACCCGTGACCATGAACCTCGACGTCGCGAACATCGAGTACTTCAAGGCTGAAGCCGCCCGCACGGGTGTGCCGTATCAGGTCATCATTAACATGTACCTGACCGAGTGCCGCGAGCAGGAAAAGCACCTCGCCTTCGCGTAGGTTCGCGTGACGATCCAATCTGGTTAGGCTGAATTAGTTCTGCAAGAAAGGGCCCAGTTCCGTGAACTGGGCCCTTTGTAGGTAGCCGCGCGGAGCCGCTGTCAACGGGAGCGTGGAATACCGGAGCCTTGGCGAGGATATGCCGCGAAAGCCC
>NZ_DAWDUX010000040.1:14259-19756 GCF_052346665.1 Collinsella sp. | reverse complement strand
GATCGAGGGCGACGAGGAGGCCAAGGAGCCCGTCAAGCAGATGTTCCTCGACATCATCAAGGAGAAGTACGACATCGACGAGGAGGACTTCCTCTCCGCCGAGATCGAGGTCGTTCCCGCCGGTCCCGCCCGCGAGATGGGCTTCGACCGTTCGATGATCCTCGGCCACGGCCAGGACGACCGCGTGTGCGCCTACACGTCCCTTGCTGCCCAGCTCGACGTGCCCCAGGTCGAAACCACGAGCGTCACCCTGCTCGTCGACAAGGAGGAGATCGGGAGCGTGGGCGCTTCCGGTATGACCAGCCGCTTCTTCGAGAACGCCATCGCCGAGATCATGGCGCTCGCCGGCGAGGACGGACCGTTGGCCCTGCGCCGCGCGCTCGCGAACTCCCGCATGCTCAGCTCCGACGTCTCCGCGGGCTTCGACCACCTCTACGCCGACCGCTTCGAGAAGAAGAACGCCGCCATCATGGGCCACGGCCTGTGCTTCAACAAGTACACCGGAAGCCGCGGCAAGGGTGGCTCCAACGATGCGGACGCCGAGTACTTCGCCCTCATCCGCGACATCATGGACGAGGCGGGCGTCGACTACCAGACCTGCGAGCTCGGGCGCATCGGTGCCGGCGGCGGCGGCACGATCGCCTACATCCTCGCCGAGTACGGTATGGACGTCATCGACTCCGGCGTTGCCGTCCTGTCCATGCACGCCCTGTGGGAGGCCACCAACAAGGCCGACATCTTCGAGGCCTACAAGGGCTACAAGGCGTTCATCACGCGCGCGTAGACCCCATAACCTCCACCCTCTTCGCCGCGGGCCGGGCTTTCTCCGACCCGCGGCTTTTTCGTCCGCGTCCATGCGCAGGCCGACCGCGCGCTTTGGGAAGTCGGCCTCCTTGCGGTAGGATATAAGGCGTTCATGCCCCTACGCGTTAAAGGACGGCACACCCTCGTGAGCAGCGCACAAGGCACTACAGGCCACTTGGTATCGGTTGCGGTGCCGGTGTACAACGTGGAGCACTACCTCGCACAGTGCCTCGATTCCATACGCTCTTCGCTCGGAAAGCAGCTGCAAGTCGTCATCGTCAACGATGGCTCCACCGATGGGAGCCTCGCCATTGCCGAGGCCTTCGCGCAACGCGCCGAAAGCGATCCGCACCTGCCCGATGTCTCCATCGTGACCAAGCCCAATGGCGGGTACGGCGCTGCAGTCAACAGGGGCTTCGATGAGTCCGATGGCATGTACGTCGGCATCGTCGAGCCCGACGACTACCTTGCCGGAGACCTCTTCGGCGAGCTCTACGCCATTGCCGAGGCGAGCGATATGCCCGACATCGTCAAATCAACCTATAAGCGCGTCTGGATGCCCGATACCCCGCAGCAGCGCATATGGGGCTCCCTGCTGCGTCATCGCGGCGTGCGCACCTGGAGGCGGGGCTGCACCAACCTGGGAGAATCTCCCCTGCTTGTCCGCTGGCACCCTTCGGTGTGGTCGGCGATCTACCGTCGTGACTTCCTCACGTCGACGGGCACGCGATTCATCGAGGCGCCGGGCGCGGGATGGGTGGACAACCCCTTCGTAATGCGAGCCATGTGCCAGGCGGACCGCATAGCGTTCACCGACGATGCGTGGTATTGCTATCGCGAGGATCGGCCGGGGTCGAGCAGCGTCACCAAGGCGCCCACCCTCTCGCTCACACGCTGGCTGCAAATGGCGGAGGAGGTCGCTCAGAGCCGCTGGGCGACGGACGAAGGTGTCCTCACCTCACTTGCGAGCATCGGTTTTCGCTACGCGTCGCATCTGTGGAATACTCCCGAGGCGCGCGATCCCGAGGTTACCAAGCTCCTCGAGTGCGTGCTCGGCGCCATACCCCTCGACATCGCGCTCTCACTCGACGATGTGTCGCCAGCGGCAAAGCAACGCTATCTCGATGCCACACATCAAAACGGAGACATTGGCAAAGCGATGACGTATCGCATGGCCATGATCCGCGAACTCTTGTATTCCTGGCGGGAGAACGGCATGTTCTTCGCCTGCGAGCGCGCCGGCCTCCATCGTCATCCAGCCAAGACCCAGCACATCTCCTAAGGAGCATCCGTGACCGCCGATTCATCCCCCGCCATCGCCACGAACGAGGCGAATCCCCTGGTATCTGTCATCATTCCCGCCTACAACGTCGAGGCGTACGTCGAGGCGGCCGTTCGCTCCGTCCTGGACCAGACCCTCACAGACATTGAGGTCATCGTCGTTGACGACGGATCGCACGACGAAACGGGGGCGATTCTCGATCGCATGGCCCTGCAGGACCCGCGCCTCACCGCCCTCCATGTCCCAAACGGCGGGGCCCCTACGGCGCGCAACCTCGCGATCGACCGGGCGCGCGGACGCTACCTCGTTTTCGTGGACGCCGACGACGAGTGCGCCCCCACCATGCTCGAGCACCTTGCCTCCATCATGGAGCGAGATCACTGCGATCTCGCGGTCTGCGGCTTCGAAATCGTCACTACCACGGGATACGGCAATGGCGATGACTCCGGTGACGATACCTATGTTGAGGTCAAGCAGGTTCCGGATGCGACTTATGCAACGGCGGAGGATTTCCATCGCGCCTCGCCCGCGCTGTTCGACAACAACATGTTCTATCCACCGTGGAATAAGATGTTCCTCGCCAGCCGCCTCAATGAGCTCGGCATCCGCTATCGCGACGTTTTTTGGGACGACTTCCCCTTTGTGCTTGATTACATCAGGGATGTCCAGAGCGTCAGCATGACGAGCGAGCCCCTGTACCGCTTCTTCCGTCGCCGCGCCGACTCGGAAACCGCCCGTTACCGCGACGGCGTGTTCGAGAAGCGCGAGACGGAAAACGACTGGATGCGTGAGCTGTACCGCCACTGGAACATGGAGGACGACGCAAACGCCGACGAGATGGTGAGCCGTCGGTACATCGAGCGTCTCGTCGGCTGCGTGGCCAACGAATGCTCCCCAAAGAACCCCAAGTCGTTCTCCCAAAAACGCGCGAAGGTCAAAGAGATGCTGAGCTCGCCGGCGGTGCGCCCCTCCCTTAGGGCGGCTCGACCCCGTAGTGCGAAGATGCGTGTCATGCTCATCCCCTATCGCATGAACAGCGCGACGCTCTGCCTGCTATCCGGCATGTTCATCGAATGGGTCCGCGGGACGGCGCCCACGCTGTTTGCCAAGCTCAAGGCCAACCGCTAGTCACATTCGACAACCTTCACAGGGTTTCCTCGTCTGTTAGGACTTTGCGTTGCTTTGCGCGACGGGGTGGTATTGCGCGCGCATGGGTACGAGAATCTCGTGAGCGATCACGAGAGGTGTACCCTATGACTTCAAACGATACAGAACAGACCACCCGCAGTCCGTATAGCGCGTACCTGGGCTCACCCGACACGCACATCGGGGCGACGCAGCCCATCGCGCTGCGCAAGGGACTCCTCGACGGCATCTCTGTCGCGCAAATCATCGCCGCGGCGGCGGCCGCCGTGACCTCCATGCTCCTCTCATCAAAAATCGGCATCGCGGGGTCCGTCATCGGCGCAGCCGTGAGTTCCGTGGTGACCGTCGTGTGCTCCCAGCTCTATCGCAACGCACTCGACACGAGTGCGCGAAAGCTCAAGGCAAAACAAGCGATGCGAGCCTACCAAGCGCAAGAGCGCGTCCTCGATACGCTCGACGCCTACGGGACCAGCGCCGCCTCGTCAACGACGAACATGAGCCCCGAAGCGGCGCACGAAGACACCCGCACCCCGCATATCCGCATCGCGCCTACCAAGCTGCAGGCAAGGGCAGCCGCAGAGCGAAGCGCGTCCAAGCGAAAGGTGACCTTTGCATCAATTCTCATTGCCGTTCTGGCCGTCGTGATCAGCGCAGGCGCCGTCATGCTCGCCACCGCGGGAGAGGGCCTGGGCACGAAGACACCATCCGTGTTCGGTGCCTCAACGTCCACCGATCAGCCGCCGACAAATCCCGCGGATGAAGTTGCCCCGACGACGCCTTCGACGTCAGCCCCGCAAGCAACGCAAGACGGCAACGACACGACAAATGGCAGCGCCACGTCCAGCACCGATGCCACATCGGGATCGGGCTCCACGTCGGGCACGGGAAGCACAGGCACTGGCGATTCGTCGAACTCCAATACAAACTCCGGTGGCTCAACGAGCTCGGACTCCAGTGACGGCAACACAGACGGGTCCTCATCTGATAGCTCAAATGGAGCAGGGACGCAGTCAACCGATAACGGCACCGAGGTGAACGCCGGCGCATGATGCTACCATGGTGAGCGCAATCGATTGAAAGAGGCCACCATGGCACGAGCGAAATCCTCCGCAAACCTAACTGCGAACAACCTTATATACCTGTATCGCCTTCTGTCCCAAGAACTCGGGTGTGGGAGGCAGACGTTTCTCCCCGCCGTGGAGGAGGCCCTCGCATCCGATCAGATGACCGCTGATGACTTGGGATTTGATTCGACGCGCGACTTACTCGAAGCGCTTGAGGTGTTCGTCAAGTTGACCATTTTCAAGGGTGGCAGAATCTACGCGACCATCATTGCCCAGCCCACATGGGACGAGGCGCTCGCCGCATTTGAGGCGACGGATGGCAAAAAGACTGCGGGAGAATCTTCCGGCAAACCGTGGAAACGCAAGAAGGCCGACAAGACGCTCAAGCCGGTGCGCCCCAAACGCGCAAAGCGCCCGGAGCCCGAACCGAAGCCCGTGCCCGCACAGGAGCCGGAGCTCGAGTGCGAATCGGCGCAGGCGGATGGCGAGCTGCCATCCGGTCTTCAGCCTGAACCCGCTTCAGCACCGGAGAGCGTTGCCGCTCCCGGACGCACCGCGCCGTCTTTCCATGACACGTCAAGCGGCTCGAGCGCGCCATCCGACTCCGGTGCGCCATCCGACGCTATCGAGCCGTCCAGCGCACCCGATGCGGACACAGAGCCTGAACAGCCAGCAGCCCGGGAGGCGGCAGCGCCGGGTGTCGACGATACGTCCCCCGATGGCCCAAGGCCCGCGATATCGCTCACCGTGGTCTACGACCCCTACAACGGGATCGACCGCGAGACGACCCTCCAGTCTCATCCCGTCGCGCCCGCGCCTTCCCCGGTGCGCACTGAGACGCCCGAAAGCACCGTTCCCGCACCTGCCGAGGACCCTGCGCAATTCGAGGCGTTGCCCGATGTCGTCGAAGCTCCGACGCAGCTGCCGTCCTCCTCTTCCGCACAATCAAGCGTCGCCGCCCCAGCAGAGCCCGAGATAGTGCTTGAGGCGACTCCGGAGACGAGAAATCCCGCGCCCTCGCCTGAGGTCCTCGCAAGCTACCCCACCAACCTCTCCAGCGAGGTGTATTTTCCCAGCGAACGCATCGCGGACCTTTGCGAGTTGCTCCCCTACGGCACCGATGTCTTCACACTTCTCGCAGAGGACTATGCCCGCGCCCGCACGCTCGAACTCATAACGGGCACGCGAGCCCGAGTCGTCT
>NZ_DAWDUX010000040.1:8424-14249 GCF_052346665.1 Collinsella sp. | reverse complement strand
TCGTCTTCCCCTTGCGCGTTCAACATGCGAACAGCATCGAACCCATCGAGGTCACGCTCAAAAAACGCTCGGGCCCTGGCTTGCAGTGGGAGCTATTCGTCGTCAAGTAGGCCAAGCAACGCAGAGACGCGCATGCACCCCCTCCGAAAAATCGGGGGGTGCCAGGAGACGGTACGGCGACACGACCCCGCTCCCAACGCACTGCGGGCAGAATGTCGAAAAAAACGCGATTGAAACGCGTCAATTTCGACATTCTGCCCGCTTTGTCAAAAGATCGCCGCGTGCCAAAGGGTGCGCCAAAAGGGGTACGCCCCCTTTTGGCACGCGGCGATGCAAGTCAGTTTAGTCGCGCGTGAGCTTGCGGTGGACGCGGTGCGGCTTGGCGGCGTCCTCGCCCAGGCGGGCGACGCGGTTCTCCTGATACTGCTCGAAGTTGCCCTCGAACCAATACCAGTTGCCCGGGTTCTCGTCGGTGCCCTCCCACGCGAGGATGTGGGTGGCCACGCGGTCGAGGAACATACGGTCGTGGGAAATGACCACGGAGCAGCCGGGGAACTCCAGCAGCGCCGACTCGAGCGCGGAGAGGGTCTCCACGTCGAGGTCGTTGGTGGGCTCGTCGAGAAGCAGCAGGTTGCCGCCCTGCTTGAGGGTGAGCGCGAGGTTCAGGCGGTTGCGCTCGCCGCCGGAAAGCACACCGGCGCGCTTCTGCTGATCTTGGCCCTTGAAGCCGAAGCTCGCCACATAGGCGCGGCTCGGGACCTCGTTCTCGGCCACCTGCATGATGTCCAGACCGTCGGACACGACCTCCCACAGGGTCTTATCGGGGTCGATGCCACCGCGCATCTGGTCGACGTAGGAGATCTTGACGGTCTCGCCGATCTCGAGGCTGCCGCTCGTGAGCGGCTCCAGGCCCACGATGGTCTTGAACAGCGTGGTCTTGCCGACGCCGTTGGGGCCGATCACGCCCACGATGCCGTTGCGCGGCAGGGTGAAGGAAAGATCGTCGATGAGGACGCGGCCGTCGAATTCCTTATGCAGGTGCTCGGCCACCAGGACCTTGGAGCCCAGGCGCGGGCCCACGGGGATGCGAATGTCGGTGTAGTCGACCTTCTGGCTGGCGCGGGCTTCGGCCTCCATCTCCTCGTAGCGAGCCAGACGCGCCTTGTTCTTTGCCTGACGGGCCTTCGGGGACGAGCGGACCCAGTCGAGCTCTGCCGCGATGCGCTTGGCGAGGCGCTCCTCGCGCTGGCCCTGCGCCGCGGCGCGAGCTGCCTTGGTCTCCAGGTAGGTGGAGTAGTTGCCCTTGTAGGGGTAGAGGTGCCCGCGGTCGACCTCGCAGATCCACTCGGCCACGTGGTCGAGGAAGTAGCGGTCATGCGTGACGGCGAGCACGGCGCCGGGGTAGTTCTTGAGGAAGTGCTCGAGCCACAGGATGGACTCGGCGTCGAGGTGGTTGGTGGGCTCGTCGAGCAGCAGCAGGTCGGGTGCCTCGAGCAGGAGCTTGCACAGGGCCACGCGGCGACGCTCGCCACCGGAGAGGATGTTCACCGGCATGTCGGAATCGGGCAGCTGCAGCGCGTCCATGGCCTGGCCGAGCTTGGAGTCGATGTCCCAGCCGTCCGCGGCGTCGATCTCGTCCTGCAGGCGGCCCATCTCGGCCATCAGGGCGTCCATATCGCAATCCGGGTCGCACATCTCGACCGAGATCTGGTTGAAGCGCTCGACCTTGGCGACCATGTCGGCGAAGGCGAGGCGGACGTTCTCGATCACGGTCTTGTCCTCGTCCAGCGGGGGCTCCTGCTGGAGGATGCCCACGGTGTAACCGGGCGTGAGCTTGGCGTCGCCGTTGGAAACCTCCTCGATGCCCGCCATGATCTTGAGCAACGTGGACTTGCCCATGCCGTTGGGACCCACGACGCCGATCTTGGCGCCCGGATAGAAGGACAGGGTCACATCGTCGAGGATGACCTTGTCGCCATGCGCCTTGCGCGCCTGATACATCTGGTAGATGAACTCTGCCATGGACGGCTCCGTTTCCAAGGGTTTACGCGGTCTAACGTTCCCCATTGTCGCATGAAACCGAGAACTGCAGGAATTCTCGACGAATTGCGCAGCCAATCCACCCCGACACATTACCTCGATTTAGGGGCAGGCAGTTAATTGAGGTGTTAGCACACGCCTACAGTGCAGTAAAGGCTTGATCCAAGTCCCAGATGATGTCTTCGATGTCCTCCGTACCGATGGAAAGGCGAATGGTCGCGGGCGTGATGCCCTGGTCGGCGAGCTCCGCCTCGGTGAGCTGAGAGTGCGTGGTGGTGGCAGGGTGAATGACCAGGCTCTTCACGTCGGCGACATTGGCCAGCAGGCTGAACACCTGCAGATGGTCAATGAACTTCCACGCGGCGTCTTGGCCGCCCTTGATCTCGAAGGTGAAGATCGATGCGCCCCCGCGCGGGAAATAGCGCTTGTAGAGCTCGTGGTCAGAGTGATCGGGCAGGCTCGGGTGATTCACCTTGGCCACGTACGGGCTGGAGGCGAGGTATTCAACCACGCGCTTCGTGTTCTCAACGTGACGGTCGAGGCGCAACGAAAGTGTCTCGACACCCTGCAGCAGAATCCACGCGTTGAAGGGTGAGATGCAGGGGCCCTCATCGCGCAGGAGGACGGCGCGCACGTACGTGGCGAAGGCCGCGGCGCCAGCCGCGTCGGTGAATGCAACGCCGTGATAGCTCGGGTTGGCGGCGGCAATCTGCGGGAACTTACCGCCCACGGTCCAGTCGAAAGACCCGCCGTCGACGATGATGCCACCCAGGCTCGTCCCGTGACCGCCCAGGAACTTAGTCGCCGAATGCACCACGATATCGGCGCCGTGCTCGAGCGGACGGATGAGATAAGGCGTGCCGAACGTGTTGTCCACCACCACGGGCAACCCATGGGCATGGGCAAGCGCGGAGACGGCATCGATGTCGGGGATATCAGAGTTGGGGTTGCCAAGGGTCTCGAGATAGACGAGCGTAGTCTCAGGACGGATCGCCGCCTCGACCTCGGCCAGATCGTGGATATTCACGAACGTGGTCTCGACCCCAAAATCGGCGAGGGTGTGGGCCAACAGGTTGTATGTGCCGCCGTAGATGGTCTTCTGGGCAACCACGTGAGCCCCGGCGCGAGCAAGCGCCTGGACGGTGAGGGTGATCGCTGCCGCGCCCGACGCAACCGCAAGCGCCGCCACTCCACCTTCGAGTGCGGCGATGCGATCCTCCAGTACACCCTGGGTGGAGTTGGTCAGGCGCCCGTAGATGTTGCCGGCGTCGGCCAGCCCAAAGCGATCGGCGGCATGCTGGGAATTGCGGAACACGTAACTCGTCGTTTGATAAATTGGGACGGCGCGGGCGTCGGTCGCGGGGTCGGGACTCTCCTGTCCGACATGCAATTGCAGGGTGTCGAAGCCAAACTCGTGGTCGGGGTTCTTAGTAAAACGACTCATAACGTGCTCCTTGGGTTCTCGGCGAAAAACTACTCCTCGCAATCCCACTCACAGGTGCGACATTGCTTCCCGTTTTTTCCTATCTAATGGATGGGTTGCTGAATGCATCCTAGTGAGGTGCAGGACGGCCGTCAACCTGACCAAGCGTTCGTTTCGGTCGCATTTCCGTTTCGCTTCACCATGGTTTCAAGCTGTGGTCGTTCAAGCGCATGGGCCTCGAACGGCAGGTTGCGTGCGTCGCCGCATCAAAGAGCAACGGCGGCCTTGGAGCCGCAGCCCGCACGCGCTCCGGCGCCTCGCTGCGTGCGAGCGCCTCATATACGACCCGCCATCTCCTCGCTTCGACATTGCACCAAGCCGTGCGCGTCACGCTACAATATGAGGTCACCACGCATGCCTGCAATCTCCCAAGGAGCCCCGATGGAAACCATGAAGGACCGCCTGCGTATCATACTCGGCGATGAACGCCTCGCTCGCCTTGAAGGCGCCTGCGTCCTCGTGTTCGGCTGCGGTGGCGTTGGGTCGAGCTGCGTTGAGGCGCTCGCGCGCGGAGGTGTGGGTACCCTCCTCATCGTCGACAAGGATGTGGTCGCGCCCTCCAACATCAACCGTCAGGCCATTGCCTTCGAGAGTACGGTTGGTCAGCGCAAGGTCGACGTCATGGCCGCCATGATCGCAGATATCAGCCCGTCCTGCCGCGTCTTTGCCCATGACGCTTTCGTCCTTGCGGAGAACCTCGAAGACCTCTACGACATCTGCCTTACAGAGGCAGATGGGCATATTGACTACGTGGTCGATGCCATCGACACGGTGTCCACCAAGCTCGCCCTCGCCGCTCTCGCGCAAACGCGAGGCTTTGAACTCATCAGCTCCATGGGGGGCGCCAAGAAGATTCACCCCGAATGCCTGCGCATCGCCGACGTGCACAAGACGGTCAACTGCTCGCTGGCGCGCATCATGCGCAAGGAGTGCCGCAAGCGCGGCATCCGCCACCTGCGCGTGCTCTATTCCTGCGAAGAGCCGGTGCGCATCGCCGCCGCGCCCGGCGCCGCGCGCTCGGAGCGCACCGACTTGGGCACCGCGAGCTTCATGCCACCCATCATGGGTCAAATGATCGCCGGCGAGGTCCTACGACATATTTCGGGTCTTGGCACGGGCGACGACGTCTCCGCCGCACTCGCCATGCATGACGCTGCGCAAAAGGGCCGACTTGCTGGCAAACGGGGCGGACGCGCATGAGTGCGCGCGTACCGACTGAGTGTACACCGTGCTCGAAAAGGGTAGAAATGTCGAAAACTGAGCCCGATTCGGAGCGTTTTTTCGATAAAACTACCTTTCACGCAAGCTCGAACGGCCGTGAACATCGCCCTTGGAACCTCGTGGACATGCACTGCCACTTGGACCGCATGGCAAACGGCGCCGAGGTAGCATCCGAGCTCGAAAGCATGGGCATCGCCGCGTTCTGCACGACCGTAACGCCCGCAGATACGCTCGCCGCCCGAGAACAGTTCGCGCCGCGCCACAATATCCGCGTTGGCGCAGGTCTGCACCCCTGGTGGATCGACGAAGACCCCTTGATGGTCGAGCAGGCCGCAACTCTTGTCGCGGGCGATACATTCATCGGAGAGATCGGCCTTGACTTCTCCCCTTCCCATATAGGCACGCGCGCAGCCCAGCTCGCCGCCTTCGAACGCATCCTAGATGCATGCGGCGAAAGCCCGCTTGCAGGGCGCGTCGTGTCCATTCATGCCGTACGAGCGGCCTCCGAAGCCCTCGACGTCCTTGAACGTCACAGCTTTCCCCGCCTTGCCACCTGCATCTTCCATTGGTTCTCGGGAACCTCTGAGGACTTCATGCGCCTCCGCAAGCTCGGTTGCCACATCTCCGTCAACGAACGCATGCTCGCCACCAAGCGCGGACGGGAATACGCCCGGCAGATGCCCCTCGGTCGGCTGCACCTGGAGACGGACGCCCCGGCGCAGCCTGGATCCCCCTACTCCGCCGAGGAGCTCGAGTCCTCGCTGAACCGTACGCTTAACGCCCTCGCGCGCATTCGAGGCATCGAGCAGGGCGAACTCGCCGCGTACATGGCACAAACGAGCGCGGCGATTCTCGGATAATAACGCCACCAAGATTTGACGCACGGCACTCGTTTGCCCGCGCATACTCGCGTAAGCGATCCAAATGACGTCAACGGGATCTGGCTCTCGGTGCTTGCCATACTTCGACGCGCGAAGCGAGGGAGCATTCGACAAGTTCGATATCGAGCAGGAGCTGAGCCGTGTGATTTTGCGATTGTGGTCAAAATACCCAAATAGTGCGCAAATCAGAATGAATCTCT
>NZ_DAWDUX010000040.1:0-8414 GCF_052346665.1 Collinsella sp. | reverse complement strand
CCATGCATAACGACCCTCGTTCGCAATTCCTGCGGTTTTTCCGAGCGAACCGAACAATACCGCCGTCGCCACCCGCTATGCCAGCGATCTGATTTTTATGACCTGCACTTTTGATAATCCGTCCGCACGGTGCGGGCGCATTATTTAGGTATTTTGACCAATTGCGGAAACCCACACGATGGCCAGCCGCGAGGCACTGTTTTTCTATGCGATAATATCGCGATAATTGCTTGTTTTATACATATCGAAACGACGAGAGGCTGACAGCCCTCCAACCCTCCGCATGCGACGCATTTCCGCGCACGCTCTCATTCAACAAGCACACCGAGCAGATAGCGAAAATGGGGCACCCGCAGCATGGCGGGCACCCCAGAATTGACCATATGAAAGCCGCATTTCCCAATCTGCTGAGAGCCGGACTCGCAGCAGATGAACCCGCAGCAGCTAAGGCATGAGCAACCAGGTCCTTGGCAACTGATCTCTTAGTAGTCGAACTGGTGATAGTAACGACGGTACTTGAGGTTATGCTTGGTAACCAGCTCGTAGTTGCGGGCGAGGCGGTCGGTGGTGAGCACGGAGAGGATCCAGGGGGACACGATGACGCGGAAGTCGTCGTCCAGGCCGGGAATCGCGTACTCGGCGGTGTCGATGATGACGTAATCCTCGTCACCGGTCACGCCGCTGGTAAGGAAGGCGCGGACGCGCTCGTCGAGGGCGCGGCACTCGTCCTCGCCCATGAACAGGAACACGGGTACGCCGGGCTCGAGGAGCTCGAGGGTGCCATGGAAGAAGTCATGCGAGGTGATGTGGCGGATGCGCTTCCACTGCATCTCCTCGAGCAGGCACATGGAGTAGAGGATGGTCTCGCCCCACAGCGCGCCGGAGCCGATGAACATGGTGTAGTCGGCCAGGGCGTACTTGCGGGCGAGCTCCTCGGCGCGGGGCTCGAAGCGCTTGCGGATGTCGAGCATGTCCTTCCAGATGTCCTTGGTCTGCTCGATGAACAGGTCGAACTTGGGGAAGCAGCCGCGACGGTTGAGGAGGCGCAGGCCGAAGCAGTCGGCGAGGTAGTAACCCTTCTCGCAGCCGCCGGCACCGTGGTCGGAGGCCATCATGACGCAGTTCTCGGCACCCACGGCCTGGCCGATCTTGCCCTCGGGGTTGGTCATGGCGTAGACGCGAACGCCCATCTCCTTCATCTTGCCGATGGCCTCGAGGACCTCGGGGGTAGTACCGGACTCGGAGGCGGTCAGCACGATGGAGCGCTCGGTCATGCGCTTGTGGCCCATGACGTTCCACTCGGCGGCGTGGATGAGGTAGACCTCGAGGTCCTTGTCGCCGAACTTGTTCATGAGGTACTCGAGCTGCATGAACTCGTCCCAGGTGCCACCGACGCCCATGAGGAACACGGCGTCGTAGCCCTCCTCGTGCACGCGGTCGGCCAGGGCGGTCATCTTCTTGCCGGCCTCGTAGACGTTCCTGCCGTCCTCGAGGTAGCCCTCCTGGTCGAAGTGCATGATCTCGATCTTCTCGGTCTCCTTCATTGCTGGCTCCCTTCGCCGCCGTGGCCTCTCATATCCAAGTTGAGAGTTTTTAATACCACTTGTTGAGTACATCTTAACGCTTTTTCATACCATTTTGGTGATGCCAGAAGGTTTCCCGCGAACGGTCACATCTTCTCCGTAAGCGGTTATTTCCCCTGAATCAGACAACGACGAACAGGTTGCGTGAGCACCTGTCCGCCGTCATTCGATGTATATTAGTACTGATAGGTGTATCCACCCTGGTTTGCAGGCGTCAATGAATAGGCGTGCTCGATGGGCCTGCCATCGGCGTCGAAACTGACGCACTCGAGGGATAGGGCGAGGCTCCCCGGCTCAACCTGGAGCAGCCCTGCATCACGCGCGGACAACGCAACGACGTCGAGCTTCTCCTGTGCAAGGGCAACGGGTCTACCGCACATTTCATACGTCTCATAAAGGCTGAACACCGATACATCGACATCTTCAATGCCCGGAAACAGCTTGACGGGGACGAGCGTCTGCTCGAGCGACACGGGCGTTCCGTCAGTGCTGTTGAGACGGCGGATGGAGTAGAGTTCATCGCCCTCATCGATATCGAGGAGATGGGCGTATAGCGGCCCGGCGGCACGCAGCGATTTGGAGAGCTGACGCACCGAGGCGACCTCGCGGGCCGCCCCCGCAGCGGACCTAAATCCGCTCACCCGCGAGCCGGAGTCCGCGCCGCCCTGGGCAACGAATGCCCCCTTACCCTGCACGCGGCGGATGAGCCCCCGCTCAACGAGACCGTCGATGGCATTGCGCACGGTCAGGCGCGTGGTCGAGAACGCAGCGGCGAGCTCGTGCTCCGAGGGGATGGCCGACCCCGGCGCATAGGCCCCCTCGGCGATGCGGTGCTCGATGGCATGGCGAATCTGCACGTATCGGGGTTCGCCGGCATGACGCGAAACACATGGAGCCCCGAGGGCGGTCACCTCCAGGTCATGGCGGCGGAAGTCTCGTACGCCGGCTTCGTCTCGCACCACCGCGTTGTGACCTACCACGTGAGCCATGTGCTCGACACCCCCTCGGGAACCTCGCCGTTCTTGCAGCCGTTGCTCGCAAACCGATACCTGCTCGGTACGTAGACGGCCTTCAGATACTCCATGGGCACGCCGGCGGCAGTTCGCTCGAGCGCCTGCACGAAAAAGACCGGCTCACCTTCGTCGATCAGCAGGCTCTCCGCCTCCTGGGAAGTCGCGCGGGCGATGGAGACGCGCTCCGTACCGTGCCCGACGCGGATCCCGTGCTCATGGGCCAGCACGTCGTAGAGGCTCTCGCGCGAGAAGTCGTGCCCCTCGATACCGGGGCACAGCGCGTAGTTGATATAAGAGGTCTCCACGGCGACGGGAACGTCGTCGGCGAAGCGGACGCGGCGGACCTCGAACACGCGCGAACCGACGGCAAGATCGAACTTGGCCGCAAGCACCTCATCGGCATCCACAACGCGGGCGTCGAGAAGGCGGGCGCCGGGCTCACGACCCACGCGGCGGACGGCATCGGAAAAGTTCCGGGTTTCCTGGAAGATGTTGATGGGCTTAGGCGGCAACACGTACGTGCCCGACCCCTGCCTGCTCTCGAGCACGTGCATCGAGATGAGTTGGGTGATTGCCGCACGAAGCGCCGTGCGCGAGACACCGAGGCGCTCGGAAAGCACACGCTCAGAGGGCAACTTGTCCCCTCCGGTCAGGCCGGCGTTGTGGATATACCACCGGATGCCCTCCTGGGCTCGGTCTTTGGGCGGGATGCCCATAGGCTCATCTGCCACGCCGTCACTTCCTCTCAAACACGACCACGCGCGCGGGGCAACCGCAGCCTCTATCGACCGAGCGGCATAACGACCTCGAGCAGGTCGGGAATCGAATCGATAGTATAGTCGGCCGCCTCCTGGGAGAAGCCGAAGCGGTCCTCGCGCTTGGCGACCACGGTGAGGCCGGCCGCCTTGCCCGCGGTGATGCCGGGGACGGAATCCTCCACGCAACAGCACTCGTCCGCAATGAGGCCAAGGCTCTCGAGCGTGTGCAGGTAGATCTCGGGATTGGGCTTGCTTTGGTGGAACTGTTCGCCACTCGTGACCAGCTCGAACGCATCGGCGAGGCCACATGCGGCGAGGACCTCGCGGATGTTGCCCATGGGCGAGGATGAGGCGAGCGCGACGCGGACGCCGCGGCGCTTGAGCTCGTCGACGGTCTCGACCACCCCGGGGTTGAGCAGGGACGCGAAATCCGGATAATGCGCGGATTCCCAGGCGTTATAGCGCTCGAGCCCCTCGTCCTCCGTGATCTGCTCGCCGCCCAGCGCGTACCACGCTACCAGGTTGCGCTTGAAGTCCTTGAAGGACGCGCCCACCGCGGAGCACAACGACTCGCGGGGCACATCGATGCCGGCGGCGTCGAACATCCCGGCGAGCGTGTCGAAATAGAACTTCTCGGTATCGACGATCACGCCGTCCATGTCGAAGATGACGGCCTTGAAGGGAAAGGCGGGCTGGGTCATGAGCGGGGTCTCCTGTCCGGTTAGTGAAATCGGCACGCGCCCAAGCATCCTCCCCGCCCGGGGCGCAGGTGGATGCGCGCGTGCCGCTCTGCATGATTGTAGGGGTTATTTCGGCTCTCCGCCGAAAATCAGTCATCGCCGTCGTAGTTCACGAAGTTCTCGGTTTTCGCCGCGGCGATCGCCTTGAACCGCTTGAGCAGGGGATGCTGCTTCGAGCTGCCGAGCGCGCTGCTCGCCAGATGGCTCACCAGCTGCACGAACGGCAGGTAGGCGAAGGAGGCGAGGTCGGCAGCGGGAAGTTCGGGGGCCACAAGGACGTTCGGGTCGCCGGCGAGCTCCGCAGTCGAGGCGGGCTCGGCTGCCTGTGCACTCGTCACCAGGAACGCGGCGTCGCTCACCTCGCGGGCCGCGCGGTAGATCAAGCGGCAGCGCTCACGAGCGGCATCCGGCGCATCGAAGAAGAACATGGTATACGCGGGCGTGATCTGCAGGTTGGGCCCATGGATGAACTCCTCCACCTCGTAGGCGGGGCTCGGGACGTGCACCGTCTCGCCGATTTTGAGCGCCCCCTCGAGGGCGACGCCGCGGGCTCCGTCGGCGGCGATGCTGTAGCTCAGACGCATCGACGTCAGCGCCTTCTCGTGGGCGCGGTAGAACTCGTAGGTCGAGGCGCGCACCGCGTCCAGGACCTCCACCGCCGCCGCGAGGTCGGCCATGCGCTCGGGGCGCCCGCCCAGGCGGGCGGCGAACATCATGAGAAACAGCGCGAGCGTCGTCACGCCCTTCGTCACGTAGCCCACGAGCTCGGTGCCCGCCCCCCAATCGACCATGACGTCGGCATGGTCGCGGGCGTCGGCCCCCACGTTGCCGGTCAGGCACACAGCGCGGGCCCCCTGGGCACGGATGACGTCGAGTGCCTCCAGCGCGTTGGTCGACAGGCCGCTTTGGGTCACGACCGCCACGAGCTCGCCCTCGCGGACCTCGGGCTCGTAATAGGTGAACCGGTGCGGCGTCACGACATCGATCTGGACGCCAGGAAGGCACGACGCCATGAACGGCAGTGCGCACTGGCAGGCGTTGAACGACGAGCCAGATGCCACCAGGCGGATCCTTGCAGGGACGCGGCCGCCGCAGCAGACGACGAGCGGTTCGGTAAGCTCATCGGCGCGGGCGAGGTTCTCGCGCGCCACGCGGGGAGATTCGTCGACGTAGTCCCCCATCGACCATACGCGCTCTTCCAACGTGTCCATATGTCCCCTCCTTGAAATTAGGGAAGCGGGGCGCCGCACGCAGGCGCAACGCCCACGGTGCGACGCCCCGCTCCAAATGTTGATGGGGCGCGGCTCCCCGTCCGTGCGAGCCGCCTTTCCGTCACAACGTGGCACCCCGTTCAGGCGATACCTCGGCCGGTCGCGGCCTACACGCCCAAGATGCCGAAGAACGAGCCGACGAGGCCGACGACCACGAGCGCCACGAGCAGGGTGGTGGTCTTGACGTTCTTCTTGCTCACAAGCCAGTACATCAGCAGCGTGAAGGCGAGCGGGAGCAGGCCGGGCATGATCGTGTTGCAGATGTCGCCCAGCGTGGTCGCGGTCTCGCCGGAGCCGATCACGAGCGGCACGTTGATACCAACGTTCTCGGCGGTCATGCCTCCGATGACCATGAGGCCCAGGACGGAGGCGCCGTAGGTGAGGACCTCCATGAGGCCGCTCTCCTGCACCTTGGCGAGGAAGCCGCTTCCCAGCTTGTAGCCGGCGTGCATGAGGTAGAAGCGCAGGCCCTGAGCGGGGATGTTGAAGAGCAGCAGGAACAGGATGGGTCCCAGGATGTTGCCCTGGGCGGCGAGGCTCACGCCGACGCCGGTGGCGATGATGCGCAGCGTACCCCAGATGAAGGAGTCGCCGATGCCCGCCAAGGGGCCCATGAGGGAGACCTTGACGTTGTTGATGGACTCGGTCTCGAACTCGGGGTCGTTGGCGTTTTGCTCCTCCATGGCGGCGGTGATGCCCAGGATGAGCGTGGACATGTGCGGCGTCGTGTTGAAGAACTCGAGGTGACGCTGCATGGCCTCGGTCTGATCATCCTTGTTGGGATACAGCTTCTTGATGATCGGGAGCATCGAGTAGCAGAACGCCATGTTCATCTGCCGCTCGTAGTTCCAGTCCCACTCCATGCCGAGCGAGCGGATGGCGACCCTGTTGAGGTCCTTTTTGGTGAGCTTGCGCTCGTCTGCGGTCTGGACCGCGGCGTCGTTAGAAGTCGTCGTCATCGTCCATACCTCCTTCGGTGGCGAGAGCGGGACGGGCGTTCAGCTTCTGCTGGATCTGGGCGAGCACGACGGCCACGACCGCGCCGAAGATGGCGATGCCGGTGGTCGGGATGCCAAGGTAGGTGGACAGCGCGAAGCCGGCGATGAAGAAGCAGACGACCGTCTTGTTCATGATCATCTTGAGCAGCAGCGCGAAACCGATGGCGGGCAGCAGGCCCATGGTGATCTGCAGGCCGTTGGAGACCCACTCGGGGATCGTGTCGAGCAGCGCCTGGACCGCGGGGCCGCCGGCGTAGAAGCCGATGGCGACGCACAGGCCGATGATGAGGTTGACGCCGAAGAAGCCGCCCAGGAAGTGCATGCGGGCGACGCCGGCCATATCACCCTTGGCGGCGTAGTCGTCGGCCTTGTGGACGAACGGCGGGAGGATGAAGACCATGCCGACGTTCTTCACGATGAGGACGAGGGAGGCCACGGGGATGCCGATGGTGAGCGCGGTCTCGAGGCCGGAGCCGGTCGAGATGGTGAACGCAGTGCCGAGGACGGTACCGGAGATCATCTCGGGCGGGATGCTCGCGCCGATGGAGAACGAGCCCATGAAGGCGAGCTCCAGGGTGGCACCGAGCGTGACACCCGTGGGGATGTCACCCATGATGATGCCGGTGAGTGCTCCCATCACCAGCGGACGGGACAGGCAACTGGTACCGAGCAGGTACTCAGCGTTGCCGAGCATGGCGACGAGGCCCAGCAGGATGGCTTGGACGATCATCTGTGCTCCTTTCTGCATATCTCAAGAGGCGGCCCCTCGCCACCCCTTTGTGCATAAGCAAGCCCGGTGCCTGAGGCGCAGACATCCCCCGCCCATGCTCCGATGGGCCCCTCATGTCTAGTTTTCGGGGACGTCTCGCGGTCATGCGCCGCGTTTGCGGACCGCCCGGGCGTGTTGGCTCGCTGAGCCCGGGCGGCACCGTGGGGGATACCCTACAGGGCGCGCTCCACCTTGACGGCCGAGTCGTCGGGAACCATCTGGATCTCGACGTCAACGCCCTCGGAGACGAGCGCACGCAGCGTCTCCTCCTCCGCCGGCGTGACGTTCATGGCCTTGGAGATCGCGCGGGTCTCGGCGGTAGCCTTCGTGCCGCCCAGGTTGAGGTGCTTGATGCCGCACTCACGGCAGAGGCGAGCGGCATCGGCGATGGACTCGACGACGATGAAGAGCTTGTACTTGTCGGTCTTGCCGCTGTTGATGGCGGTAATGGAGTCCTCGATGGTCTTGATGACGAGCTTGGTGTCGGCGGGCTTGGCGAGCTTGATGGCGCTCTTGCGCAGGGCGTCGCCGGGCACGGAGTCGTTGGCGACGAGGATGCAATCGACATCCAGGGCACTCTTCCAGGAAACGGCCACCTGGCCATGGAGCAGACGGTGATCGACGCGGAGCATCTTGATCATGTCGTTTTCCTTTCATCTCAGCCGCTCACGCGGCGTTGCCGGTGTATGGAAGCGTGCGGGCGCCGGCGCCGTGCGGGCATCCCGCGATCCCGGAGGTCCTCGCTAGAAGTCCTCGTCCTCGTCCTCGTCGACGACCTCCCCGCCCATGCAGACGGTGACGCCCTCGCGCGCAGCCTCGAGCACACGCTCGGCGGCGGCGGCATCGAGGCCGTCGCGGGCGGTAAGGGCGATCTCGAGCGCCATGCCCATGGTGAGGCCGGAGAAGATCACGACGTTGGGGAACTCGGTGAGGCGGAACAGGGCGTTGTGGACGCTACCACCCTTAATGTCGCACATGATGATGAACTGCTCGTCGGATGCAGAGATGCGCTCGCGGAGCTGCTCGTAGTAGTCATTGGGATTCTGGCCGAACTCGAGGCTGTAGGTCTCGATGCCGTCGGCTGCACCGCCGGCGACCATGTGGAGTGAATCGAGCATGCCGCGGGAGAGCCCGCCGTGCGTTGCGATGATGATTTGAGCCATTATGCATTCCCCTCATCCAACTTATCTCGTCGATGCAAGACCTATTATAGGCAGGGCATAACCTGTCATATCCTGTTATAGGAAGCGTTCTGTAAACGGCCTGTTTTTCGCGGTGAGTG
>NZ_DAWDUX010000039.1:0-19879 GCF_052346665.1 Collinsella sp. | reverse complement strand
ATGCCTCCTTGCATGTGAGCGGTGGCGCGTTACCAGGGTAATCATAGCGGCAGGACGTGGCGGAGGGTCGAAAGCAAACGGTAAATTCAAAACCTTACAATGTGAAATATAGGCATCTACCTGTGATAAAACGCTTGACCACAAGACGTTTTGAGAATCAAGCGAAAGCACTTAGCGAGTAGATGCAACCCGCTCTCAATCCGCTTCAAAAGCGGCAAGCCCGGCATCGGTAAGCGGGTGGTGCAAGCATTTTTTGAGGGCTTTCATGGGCACGGTGGCGATGTCCGCTCCCATGAGCGCCGCCTGCGTCACGTGGTTGGGCGTGCGCACGGAAGCCGTGATGATCTCGACTCGACCGTCCGGGTTCTTACCTGACCAATCGTAATTCTTAATGCACGCCACGATATCCTCGAGCTGAGCCAGGCCGTCAAGCGCGATGTCGTCGTAACGGCCAACAAACGGTGACACGTAGCGAGCGCCGGCATTGGCCGCCAAAAGCGCCTGCGTCGCAGAGAAGATGAGCGTCATGTTCACGCGCACGCCCTCGTCTGCAAGAGTGCGGCATGCAGTCAAGCCCGCTTCGCAAATGGGGAGCTTGACCACGATATTCGGTGCGAGCGCGGAAAGGCGGCGACCTTGGTCGACCATGCCCTCCGCAGTATTCGCCGTCGCCTCTGCCGAGACGGGCAAGCCCTCGCACAGCTCGGCGATCTTGAGCATGTGCGGCTCGAAGTCCTCGAGCTTACCGCCCGTTTTTGCATACAGGCTTGGATTGGTGGTCACGCCCGCCAAGCAGCCCCAGCTTTTCGCCTCGGCGATTTCCTCGAGATCTGCCGTGTCGATAAAGAACTTCATCTCAAACCCTTCTCGCGGCATCATGCGACACAAAGCACAGTATAAAAGTTGCGTTGTAGGCGTTTTGAGGCTAAAGCGTTTTGGCATCGACAAGCGGTCGAGAATTTACATAGCCGGCCCGCCAGCGGGCTCCCGCACGGGCGGTTGCTTTACAGCTCCGGCAGCTCCTGCACCGGAAAGTGCACGGATATGCTGGTGCCGCGGCCAAGCTCGCTATCCAATTCGATGCGCGCGCCGTGATACGCCGCGGCGTGCTTGACAATGGCGAGACCCAATCCCGTGCCGCCGCGAGCCTTGGAACGGCTTTTGTCCACGCGGTAGAACCGTTCAAAGATCTTGCCCTGCTCCTCAGCGGCGATACCAATACCCGTGTCGGCAACGCAGATGTACGGTGCAAAGAGCCCCGAGGCCCCATCTGCATCCGATCCGCCGACTTGCTCAACGCCACACGAGAGTGTCACAACGCCGCCGGGGCGGTTGTAGCGTATGGCGTTGCTCGCCAGATTGTACGCAAGCTCGTCGATGAGGCGCGGAACACCCACCACCATGGCAGGCTCGCACGCCAGCTCGATCCGCACGTCCGCGCGCTGGGCGACTTGCTCCAATCGCTGGGCGATGCCCTCAAGCGTGCGTGGCACGTCGATGGGTTCGCGCGTGCCCAGCGTCGCCGACGCAGCACCGTCCTCGGAACGCTCCGCCTCGTCCAAGTTGGACAAGGTGAGAATATCGTTCACGAGGGAGGTGAGCCTTCCTGCCTCGTTGTAAATCCGACGTCCAAAGTCGCGCAGATCCGCCTCGTCGGTCACCATGCCGTTGGCGATAAGCTCCGCGTAGCCGGAAACCGTGGTGAGGGGCGTCTTGAGCTCGTGAGTGATGTTCGCCGTGAACTCGCGGCGCATGCGATCATTGTTGGCGAGCACACGCACCTGGCGCTTAAGCTCTTGGCGCTGGGTCTCAATACGCTCCAACATGGGCTCCATTTCGGCGTAGGCGTTTTGTGCATTGCGCTGGGGGTGATCGAGGTCCACCTCGAGCAGCGGCTCGATGATGCGCCTGGATTCACGGCGCGCCACGGCAACGGAGACCACAACGCCGACGGCGGTCAAAATCGCCACGGGTCCGGCAAGCGACCAGAGAACAGACAGGTAGCCCGCCTCGCCCTTTGCCAAGCGCACCACGCTGCCGTCCGCCAAACGAACCGCCTCATACAGCATGACCTCGCCCAAAGTCGAGCTGGAACGGTCGGCCGAACCGCTGCCGGTCTCAAATGCCGCCTCGATCTCGGGGCGATCCCCGTGATCCTCCATCTTGCTCTCGTCGATATCGGTGTCGTACAGCACGTCGCCGTCCCGCCCCACGAGCGTGATGCGCGTATCGTTCTGCTGCAGACGCCTAAGCATGCCGACATAGCTTGGAGAGCTGTTGAGGGAGGCTGCCACAACGCGCGCCTCGCTGGCCAGCTCCTCGGATGTCGAATCAACCAGGCGCTTTTGCATGAACAAGGTGAGTGCCAGGGCAAACACCACGATCGTGATGAGGGACATGGTGAGCATCGTGGCGAACACACGCTTGGAAAGGGAGCGTTTGGCCACGCGCGAACTCACGCGGCCGCATCGAGGCGTCATTTACAGGTCTGCCAAACGATAGCCCACGCCGCGCACCGTCTCGATGCGATCGGCGTAATCGCCCAGCTTTTGACGGAGCGTCTGCACATGCACGTCGACCGTGCGCGAGCCGCCGTCAAAGTCCCAGCCCCACACGCTGCGCAAAAGAGACTCGCGCGTAAAGACCACGCCGGGCTTGCGCATGAGGTACTCGAGCAGGTCGAACTCGCGCAGCGTGAGCTTGAGCTCCTGTCCCTCAACGCGCACCACGCGATGGCTGGGGGAAAGCTCGATGCCTCCCACGGAAAGCGTCTCGGGCGCGGGACGATTGGACATGCCGCCGCGGCGCAACAGGGCGCGGCAGCGGCTCGTGAGCTCCATGAGGGAGAACGGTTTGGTGAGGTAGTCATCCGCGCCGCCATCGAGCGCCACGACCTTGTCGAGTTCGGAATCTTTGGCGGTGAGCATCATGATGGGAACCGTCGCGGTGGCCTGGTCGGCGCGCAGGCGCCGCATGATCTCGAGGCCATCGGTGTCGGGCAGCATGATGTCGAGCAGAACCGCATCGGGGACGCGACGCGCAACGGCAGCCTTGAACTCGCTGTCCGATGCGAACCCCTCAGCCTCTATCCCCTGCTGGCGCAGCGCATAGAGGGTGAGCCCCCGAATATTGTCATCGTCCTCGACGTAGTAAATCATAGGAACGGCTCCTCTCGCCTATTGGTGGATTTTACCCAAATCGGCCGGTGAGGTAGTCCGCCGTGCGTTGATCGCGCGGAGCTTTAAAGATCTGCGCGGTGGTGCCATGCTCAACCAGCTCACCCAACAGGAAGAACGCCACAGAGTCGGAGATGCGCGATGCCTGCTGCATGTTGTGCGTCACCACTACCAAGGTGTAATCCTGCTTAAGTTCCATCGCCAGCTGCTCAACCTGCACCGTGGAAATGGGGTCGAGTGCGCTCGTGGGCTCGTCCATAAGCAGAACCTGCGGCTTGACCGCGATCGCGCGCGCGATGCACAGACGCTGCTGCTGTCCACCAGACAGACCAAGGCCCGACGACTTCAGCTTGTCCTTGACCTCATCCCACAGCGCGGCGCGACGCAGGGACTCCTCGACTATGCCATCCAGCTCCGAACGGCTCTTGACACCCATGCCGCGCGGACCATACGCCACGTTATCGTAGATGCTCATGGGGAACGAATTGGGATGCTGGAAGACCATACCCACGCGCTGACGCAACAAGGTGGTGTCGAAGCCGTCGTAGATGTCTTGCCCATCGAGCTTGATGGAGCCCTCAACGCGGCAATCCTTGACGTAGTCGTTCATGCGATTGAAGCAGCGCAGGAGCGTGGACTTTCCGCAGCCGGACGGGCCGATAAACGAGGTGATCTCGCGCTCAGGAATATCGATGGACACGTCCTTGAGCGCATGATGGTCGCCGTAAAACAAGTCGACGTGGCTCACGGAAAGGCGCGTGGCGTGGTGGACGGGCACGGTAGCGCCCAGGTCGATCTTGGGCGCGCCGACCTCGCGCAATGCCGCCGCCTCGGCCGCGCGGGCCATGGCAAGGGCGCTTTCCTCAGACGTTCGATCCACCTGGGTCCTCCTCAACATGAGCGTCATAGCGCACAGAATGATACGGAGTCCACCTCAAAGGCCGGAAAGGCATATGTAAGGAGCCTGTAAGGAACATCCTCGCGATACGCGTGGATGTTAAGAACCCGCAGGAGCCGCGATCGGAAGGTTCTGAACCTCAATCTGGGGACCTCAATCTGGAAACGGGCGCCGCATTGAAGTTGTGATCGGGAGCTTCTTGAGCTTTTTCGTATTGTTTTTCGATTTTGCAAAGTAGAGCAGCCTCAACGGGCGCGATGCGGCAACAAAACCGCAGTTCGCCGCAGCGTGCCGCATCTGTCTACTTCGCAAAATCCAATTTCTGTACGAAAAAGCTCATCTAGCCTACGCTAACCACGCGACTCGTTAGGCAGCTCGATGGTGAAAACCGTCGCCTCGGGCGTGGAAGCGCAGGAAATGGTGCCCCCGTGCGCGGAAACGATCTCCTTGGCGATCGCCAGGCCAAGCCCCGCGCCACCGCGGTTAGTCGCGCGCGCGGCATCCAGCCGGTAGAACTTCTCGAAGATCATGCCGAGCTTGGGAGCGGGAATCGGGTCACCTTGGTTTTCGAAGCGCACGACCACGCTATCGGACGTCTGCTCGGCAAAGATCCGAATGGTCGACCCCTCGTAGCTGTACGCGATCGCGTTCTTCATCACGTTATTGAACACGCGCGCCATCTTGTCGCCATCGATGAGCACGATGAGACTCGCGGTTGCCTCCACCTCAACTGATTTTCCTTGCTCGGTGAGGATGGGATAGAATTCGTCGGCGACCTGCGCGAGCAGCAACGCCAAGTCAACATAGCCGCGGGTAAGCACGATGTCGTGGAAGTCGAAGCGCGTGATGTCGAAGAATTCCTCGATGAGTGCATCCAGGCGGTGCGCCTTGTCGAGCGCGATGCCCGTAAAGCGAGCGCGCTGCTCGACGGGCAAGTCGGGAGCCTCCTCGAGAAGCGAGAGGTAGCCCACCACGCTCGCCAGCGGCGTTTTGAGGTCGTGCGCGAGATAGGTGACGAGGTCGTCTTTGCGGCGGGCCTCGTCGCGCAGGGCATCCGCCACCTGACGTTCGCGGTTGCGCACGCGGTTGATAGCGCCCTCCACCTCGAGAAACGTACCATCAAGATTCGCCACGTTCTCGGGGTGCTCAATGAGACGGTCGACCAGATGCGCGGCGATCGCACGATCTGCCAGAGCCTGGCCGCGGTCGTACCCCATGTAATACATCGCGCGACCGGCAAAAAAGACACCGCACACCGCGAGCGCGAGCAAAAAGCCGCAGAACATGAACAGGTAGTCGAGGTCAATGAAAAGCCTGCCGGCGCCCATCGTGAAAAGACGGCCCAAGAACAGGACGATGAACCACGCAAGGCCGCCGAGCGTAACTGCGCGGCGGGCCGTGATAAACCGGTCGATGAGCATGTACCCCACCACGACCACAATGAGGAAGGCGGGGAAGTTCTCGCCCGCCACCACCGAGAACGATATCAGCACGAGCACCACGATGGAGAGCAGGCGGCTATCGAGAATGTTGCGCATCTTGGCAAGGAGCTCGTCCATGGAGTCGTTCGACGTGGTGAACGTGCGGTCCCCCGCGAGCGAGGAAGCCGAATCACGGGTGCCAGATGCGAGGGGCGCGCTGGCGGTGGGTGTGCCAAAGCCGCATCCATCCGCTCTGGTTCCGCCTTTGGGAGATGGGGCGGAAGAACCCGTTGGAGTCGCGTCCAGCGATGCAGCGACGTCCGCCACGTTGCCTGTCCGCGTATTCGGAGCACCCGTCATGGGGTTAACGGGCAAATGGCCCCCTCGCCTCGATGCCTGCTTGTCGTTCCACATAGCCACTCGCTCTCGCCCGAGGTGGCATGATCGCGCGCGACCATGATTACATTCCTGCATCCATTATGACCAATGCAGCCCCGCATCAATCGGCATGCGGGTACATTAAGCGAGGATTAAGTGGGGGCGAGTCTCCGCGTGCCTTGATGCGGGGCGGAAGCCGTGGGCGCGCGTTCGATCTTGGTCGAGGAGGCCGGCGAGCGCGTGATGGAGCTGTTCGGGCGCGAGAAGGGGCTCGCGTAGCGCATTCGGCAGCATACGCAAGAGCGCGTCACATATGCTCGGCATGTACTACTTTAGTGTGCGTCTATTTGGAGGGCCAATGGGAGATGGGTTGAAACCACAGAACAATTTGGAATGTCTGCAATCGGGCCCTGCCTGCGGTAACGTGATCATTCGCCCCGCAACCGAAGCGGACGCCGCGTTTGTCCACAACATGATGTGCCAGCTCGAAGCGATGGAATTCGATTACCCCTCGTTCCTCCAACGCTTCTCTAGGCAACTCCATAATCCAAACTAGACCTGCTTGATGGCCGAATCCGGGGGATCGCCCGCCGGCGTGATCAACTTAAAAATCGAAGCGCATCTGTACCACGAGTGCCCGACTGCCGAGATCTGCGAACTAGTCGTCGACGCTCGGGCACGCGGAGGCGGCATAGGCACGAAGCTCGTCCAGCGCGTCCTCTGCATCGCGCGCGAAGCCGGGTGCGAAGTGCTCGAATTGAGCTCAAACGGGTCCCGCACTGATGCGCATCGGCTCTATGAGCGGCTCGGGCTGAGTAAGACGCATTGGCATATGACGATGCCGTTGGAGAAAGAAGAGCGCTGAGCGAAGGGTGCGCGCGGGCGACGCCACTATCGAAGGCCGGCCGCCCTTTGCGAACATAAAACATGGCAACGGTCAGGCGACCTGCTGATATTCAAAACTCCGCTCGTAAAGCGCCTCAGGGGCAACGTCTATGTCGCCATCGCACCATGTCATGATGCCGTGTTCGAGCCGGAAATCCTTGAGGACGTCCTCGTCCTCAAGCGGCTCGAAGGCGGGCATGGATAAAAGGCAGCTGGCATCGAACAGGCGGGTCTCCCCCGTCGAGAACGTGACGAGCAGGATGCGCTCGCCGACATACCGGGCATGGGAGACCTCGATGCCCTCAACGGGCTCCCCAGCATATGCGATGCCGTCGATGATGTACATGCTACCTCCTACACGAGCGGCTCAATCTTGTCGAAGGGCTTTCCAGCTTTAATACAATCTGGTACTGATACATGGAAAACAAAAGGGAGTGATAGCTATCGATAAACGACGACAACGATTTACCCAAGTCGCCCTTGAATACAAATTTCGCTTCAAGAGCTAAATCCTGCAACTCTGTCAACTTGCACAGAAGAAGCTGCTGGTAATCTTGCTCAAGAACATGCGCAATAGACGGACCAATGGAATAGAGATAAGCGTTATTGGTCATGAATTGAAAAGACAAATCGTTTGCCAAATCCGGGCTTTCTTGCTCCCTTTCTAGATAATGGCGATTTTTCTCACAAAGATTCATGAGGCTCCTAGCATTTGTCCACACGCTAAGCCGATGGTTAAAGAGCCCCTGCTTGTTTGACTGAGTTATTTGATGGAACGTGACAAAAAGAGCCACTAGCGCGGTCGACGCCGTCACCACAGCATCAACATTCGAAATAGCCATTTTGCACTCTCTTTCAGTCAGATCCTAAGCTGTACCTGCAAGCAATTCATGTTGTGAGAATTCTCGCACGCCGTGCGGACATGATTATCGACCTAGAGCCAAGTTTCATGCTCATGGGGCATGGCACCGGCTCCCCCATGTGCCTCAACCCACGGTACAGAACATCTTAACCTTCCGATTCCCCAACTCGTAAAAGCGCCGGGTCAGCTCTTCCTTTGAGATGTTTCCGCCGGTCTGGGCAAAGATCCACGCTGCCGTATTGTGCGCGGCGATCTCGGCGTCTATGTACAGGCCATCGTATTGCAGTTCGTGAGCGATGTCCCTTATGTCCCCGATATCCAAGACGTATGGGGTCGCGACCGCAACCCCACGGTAAAGCGCAATTCTCCACTCTCTTTGCGACGCGTATTGCACCGCCTTTTTGAACGGCCCGAAACAAGTCCCCGGGAGCCCATCGGGAAAGAAGGCGTCCCCCGGCGCTTCATCCATCTCAAGCAGAATATGATTGCCCAGATCCCGACCGGGAGCCAAGGCGGGAGGCCCATAGGCCACGGGCGAAAAGATGTATTCCGCCCCTTGGGCGGCCACCGCGCACACCACCCGTTTGAGAAACTGATCGATATCATCGATTGCGATGAAATACTCGCCGAGCTCGCGAGGGTTCCCTAGGGTCTCGATACACGGCAGTCCATTGATGTTCTTGACGGTATCCATGGCAAAGCAGAGGATATTACACGAGGCAAAACCAGATGGACACACTTGAGCGCAATGCATCTGCACCCTTCTGAACTCTATGGGCAATGCCTCCAGAGTCATCGGCTCAATCTCGAGGCTCAGACCTTCGGCGGCGTCCCTCTGGGCTTCGTTTCCGTTACTCCAAAAATACCCCAGGGAGTTCATGTAGAGCCTGCCGTCGAGGAATTCCTCTCTGTACTCCTGGCGACCAAAACCCTTGACGAGGCGGTAGCGTTCCATCGTGTCCCCCGAAACCCTCGATCCTCATATCTAGCACTTTCCCGAAATTATGCCCCTATTCACGACGCCGCATAGGTAGACGTAAATATGCTGGATCGTTCTTGGTGGAGGCATCCTAAACAGAAGTCGGGTTTGAGTAATCAATAGATTAGGTATGACATATATATTTGTTTACGTGTATATTCATCTAATTAGACGAGTTTTTTAAGAACTTGAACTTGTTTATAGTTGCAACAAACAAAACGAATGCTATCATTGCCTTAGATTCAAGGGAGGTCAGTCATGGAAACATCCAGTATCAGCCTAGATTTAACGAAGAGGTCATTCACCATTTCCGGAAGCGAGGAGTTTGTTTCTGCGCGTCTGGCGCAAATGCTTGAGCTGGTCTCCACAGCCACAAGCCCCTCAATCCCATCTTCAGAGCCTAAGACAATCATGCCAGATTCTTTCGACCGAGATGATGCGAGCCTCAAGGATCAGTGCGAGACTGCAGGTATATTCTACCTGGACCAAGAGACAGGGCTCCCGGTACTTCAAGAACGTGTTCCGGGAGAAAACAAACGAGAAAAAATGCGCAACGTTGCCCTGCTGCTTCTTTACGGAGCCGAAAAGCCCATTGAAGCCGCCTACATTAAGGAACAATGTCGCAGACAATCGTGCCTTGATACCGGGAATTTCTCGAAAGCGTATGAGATGGATAAACGGAATTTCATCAAAAAGGGCAAGACTGGATCGCGGGACTGGACGCTCGAACTCACGATACCGGGAATCAAGACAGCAGAAAGCCTTATTCAGGCAATTCTAGAATCACTTTCCGAATAAACCAACTGCGCCCAGTGAGAAACACCGGGCGCAGTATAAGAAACGCGGTCTAAAGACCGTCTTGCTTGTATTGTAACTTTACGCCATCGGAAAGGCAAACGCATGGACGCCTATTCGCCAAAAGATGTGTTGCCCCTGCTCGGGGGCCCTCGTGTCGCCATCGTCCTCAATGCCGCCGACAACGCTGAAGAGGCTCTGGAAGCTTGCGCATGGGAGCTCGATTTAGGGCAGGCATTATTAAAGCCGATCGGTTTGGCGGAAGTCATCGTTCGCAACTCCATAGACAGCGCAATTAACCAGTGGTGGATGGCCCAGGACCTTGAGAATACATGGACCACGTGCTCCGATATATATTCAAGCGCCCCCGTGCTCGCTCCGTTTGTCCATCGCACCGAATGGGAGAAGAGAGCCAAGCAGTATCTCCACGAAGGACAGGAGGTCGCTTCTCACGATGACATGATTTCCCATGCAACCTTGGGAACATGGAAAAATATGGTTGGCAATCCTGCGGGGCTCAGTCCCCGCGCTCCCATAGAATCAGAACGGCGGGAATCATGGGAAGCCGCTCGGAAACGCGACGCCCAATGCGCAAGACTCTGGAAGGATGTCTTGTACCAAGCGTTTCCCAATATACGAAGACCAAAAAGGAACGCTGAAAACTATCCCCACGCGCATACATCGGCTTGAGACTCTCGAGAATGAGGTCTTTGCGAAACAGGGTATGCCACCGGGATAATCTGAGACTTGTTAACGTCAAGGGTCGTTATCAAGATGCCCTTGAGCTCATTCGCTCTGTCAGCCTGCCCGCATACGAATGGGCACGAGAAATATTCGATGCAGAAATCGCGGACTGTTTGTCGAGACGCCCAGAATTCTTGAGTGGCGAAACGGCGACATCAGCAAATGACGACTGAACCATAGACAGGAATCGGATAGAACACAGGGGGGTGAAACTCGAAGGCGATATTCAGTCATCCGCCACTTCGGACTGCCTCACCGAGTGACCCTCTGTATACCTCGAACGTCATCGGGCCAAGGCATCGCTCCTATTGCGAGCAGCAGCGACGAATCAGTCGGCACCTTACACTTGCCCTCGTTCTGAAGGATGAAGGATCGGCCTACTGGTCCAAATGGTCACCGCCTCTTGGGCATCATGGTCACTGATAATTGAGTAGAAATCGCAATGAGGTCCGCACCCCCTGGGGCCAGCGGCGCGGATAGGACGCTCTTTCCGCTCATCTCCAGCGACCGCGGCGACCGGGGCAAGCGCTGCGGAAGCACCGTTCGCACCGATACGAAAACCGCGAAACGATCTGTCCCGCGACGCGAAATAATCGCCCAAAAAAGCGGCCCAGAACTGCCTGCCGCTGGGAGAAAGACAATCAGCAGCATCTCCTTGAGCGCTGGAACGACCTGACCGACAGCATCCGAGCGGATATCGATGTGCGCAGAGGCGAATCGAGGCTGTTCTATACACACTGACGCCATTTTGGGGCGATGCCGATCAAGACGTAGAACCGAGCCAACCGCACGCATGAGATCCCGCCACCCGATGACGGCGAACTCGACGTTCCGAGCGTGAAATAGATGGCCATCAGCCATTTCCGCCACCGTCGAATGAGCCGCTGAATCTCCTACCATAAAAAAGGGCAACACTCTCGGAGAAAGCATCGCCCTTAAAGCTCCCGAAGAGCTTTTGTATAGTACTGCGTAGTCTACGTCACCTTAAAAGGGGGAGTAAACTACGCCTCATATCCTTCACGAAAACATCGTCCCTTGAACGCATGCCTCAAGTTTGAAAATCAACATGAGCCGTAAAGCGCACATTTCACGATGCGTCTGGATACCACGCGTCAACCAGCTTCTTAAAGTACTGGAACGAGCTTCTAACAACATCGTTTTTCTCGTAGTAATCAATATTCCTATACATTCGATCCGTGATATGACGAAGCTGCTCCCCCTTTGCAGCAATCACGCCAGATGACGCCATGCGATGATGCATATATAACACTGTTGATATCTGCTGCAATCTATCGTTACTCATCTTCGTTCTTAACGTTGGGTCGGAAAAACCAACAGCGCGCAGCGCGTTCTTAACTTCATGGCCCACCTGATACTTCGGCTCACCGCTTTTCAAATCATCTAGAACGCAATTATTGTGCCCGCATGCGTTACGAAGCGACTTGACACTCTGAAGCCGATAGAATGCGCT
The DNA here is from genome assembly GCF_052346665.1 of Collinsella sp. NCBI lineage: Bacteria > Bacillati > Actinomycetota > Coriobacteriia > Coriobacteriales > Coriobacteriaceae > Collinsella > Collinsella sp. The sequence goes on along the minus strand of NZ_DAWDUX010000039.1, from coordinate 8,270 downwards.
GCGCAATTTCTTGTCATCATGCTTATTTGCCACGAAGAAAAGAAACTGATTAAACACGCCAAAGGGGATTAGTTCAACAAACACCCAGACCGGAAATTCGTAGCCTGGATAGCCGTCAACAAACGCGTCCGTGTAGCACCCTTCTTTTGCTCGATCTATTTCCACCTTTACGGGGTTGGTGACAGTTGCCCCATCTTTTCCAACACGATCCCTGGAAGCTAAAAAATCTGCAACTATTGAATATCCGTCTTCTCCCTTTTTCTCCAGATAACTAAGTAGCTTGATCTTTGCAAAATGCTCGACATCCATCGTTATCAAGAGGAGCACTTGACGAAACTCATAGTCGATGATTGCAAGATTCTTGAGCATCGCAAAATCAAGATGAATATACTCCCCATCGTGCAATCCCCCACAATACCGGGGAAAGCCCTTTTTGAATTGGTTGATACGAAAGAAGTTGTTGTTTGTCTTCAGATATGATTCCGCTTCGAAACGATCGGCCATCTCGAACCGAACCCCTTCCGCCTCGAGATGCGCAACCTGCTGTTCGGCAGTTAACCAAGGTTTGGGAGTTTTCATTTCCATGCGATCACTACCTTGGAGACGAACGAATGGGGGGATCGGACAGCCCGATGCCACTGAGATGGCTTTCAATAATACCCCTTTACCCATGCGCCTGCTCAGCAACGGAGATTAATCAAAGCGGCCCAATGCCTGTTCATTTCGCGTTGCGAGTGCAGGTCGCACAATGACTTCCGAACCCGCTTGCACGCCGCACTAACGAAGAGGCAAGAGGCCCGAGAGCTGCATCCATGAATCAGCTCAACGAGCTTGAAAATCGGAAGTGCGATTGTCCCCGACTGAAGACAACATCAGAAACTCAGGCGTGATCGCATACAAGGCGAGAATATCAACCATTGTTTTTGATTAACACCCTCTGTTCCTGGGAAGAAATGAGCCAACAACGTCCAAATAAATAGGAGGCCAAAATGTTGCAACGAACCAATTACAATCCCGGCGACGATGAACTTCTTGGGCTCATATCGAGTAACTCGCTTAAACGCAATCAGGACATAACGGACATGTTGCGCCTGCTGATGAACATAGACAAGGGGCTCTCAATCTTTCTCGATGGGGATTGGGGTTCAGGGAAAACATACTTCGTCAGATCTCTCAAGGTCGTCATAGATACCCTAAATACCTACCCAGACGTGCTGCCAGCCGGGATTGATATGATTGCCGGTAATGCATTCAAAGGCGATACCTCGTGGCATTGTGACTATCTGCCTGTTTACTACAACGCTTGGAGCTATGACTACTGGGACGATCCCTTAGCGTCAATTGCATGCACGCTCGCAGCGGAAGTCGACGAGGTTCGCCTCGAGTACGAGCCGTCGGACCGTAAAGTGATAAAGACGGCGCTTGAGACACTTATAGAGTTAGTATTCAATCATTGCTTCTCCGGACTTGGCTCCGCAATTGATAAAGCAGCGCAGACCATGAAAGCAAAGGACCTACTCGACGCATTCAAAAAGCGATCAAGCTTACGAGACGCAGTGGCCAAAGCCGTAAATCTCGTACTCAAAGAACGGGCAGGCAAGTTGCTCCTCATCGTCGACGAGCTCGACAGATGCGAGCCAAAATTCGCTTGCAGGCTCTTGGAGGAGCTCAAGACCTTGTTCGATCTGGATAACGTCGTTGTACTGTATTCTCTCAACACTAAACAGCTTGCACATGTAATCGAAGGACAATATGGGGCGGGCTTTAACGGTAGCCGTTATCTATCCAAGTTCTACGACATTACGCTCCCAATCCGCACGGTAGATATGGACGACTATCTGACACATATGGATATGAATCCGACCTTCCAATCAAGCTTGGTCATCAAATCAATTGTTGAGGCACACGAAATGTCGCTACGAGAAACGAATCGCCTCATCGACATATGTAAGCCGAAATTGGAGCGCCTCGACGATGCGCGGAGCACGAACGGGGCTGTCTTTCGGGTCAGCTTCATGGATACCGTTGTGGCCGGGATACAAGTGTCCGATCCAGCTGCCTACGATCGACTCATAAACAAAGGCGACTATTCCGTTTTCACGAAAGAGGTGAAAGGGTCAAAAGGAATTAAGGACTGCTTTGTGGGTACTTTTCGCCACTGTATCAGCCCTGGCGACTATCAGAGCGTGGTCGATGATGAGAACCGCATCGATGAGCTCATTGATGCGGTTGCCGCCCTACGATGGAGCAATCAATTTGATAAGAGGAACGCGGCCCACAAGACAATCAAAGAGGTGGAAAACGGCTGCTTGATTCCCATGATAGAAAGAGAGTGAGGTAGTGTCGGAAAAGTTGGTGTAGCCGGTCTTTCTGGGACGGGCTGCAGCCTGAATCCCTCTGCATCATAGCATCACGCCGCCCTCCTCCCCGCGCCGGCGAGCTCCATCGCGGCCTCGACGAGCATCAGGCCCCTCCTGCGGGAGGACTCGCTCTCGACGGGCTCGGGCCCCGCGGGCTCGGCCAGCTTGAGCATGGACTCGGGCGAGATGTAGCGCCTGCTCGACCAGTCCTCGTCCTGCTCGGCGCACACGGCGCCCACCAGGCGCAGCATCGACCCCGGGCTCGGGAAGACCTGTACGACCCTCGACCTGCGCTTTATCTCCCTGTTCATCCTCTCCTGCACGTTGTTCGTGCGTATGCGGAGGCGGTGCTCGGCCGGGAAGTCCAGGTACGCGAGGGCGTCCGCCTCGGCGTCCTCCAGCAGCGCCCCGGCCGCTGCGGACAGGGCCCCCACGGCGTCGATGGCCGCCCGGTAGGCGGACCTGACGGTCGCGGGGTCGGTCTCGCGGAAGACTGCCTGCAGGGCCTTGCCGGCCATCGCCCTGTGGCGCCTGGAGGCCAACAGCGAGCACACGTCGCGCTCGAGGTGCACGATGCAGCGCTGCCAGCCGGCGCCCGGCAGGCACTCGGAGACGGCTCGCGCGAGGCCCGCGTGGGCGTCGCTGACGACGAGGCGGACACCGGAGAGCCCGCGCTCGCGCAGTCCTCGCAGGAAGCCGAGCCAGCCGGCGTACGTCTCGGTGTCGATCGCGGCGAGGCCGAGCATGCGGCGCACGCCGTCGGACCCGACGCCGATCGCCGTGACGACGGCCGTGGACTGCACGCGCCCCTCCCTCCTGCACTTGACGTAGGTGGCGTCCAGGAACAGGTAGGGCACCTCGAGCGCCCCGAGGTCTCGCGAGGACAGCCCGCCCACCTCGGCGTCGAGCGACCTGCACATGGCGCTGACCTGGTCCTTCGAGGGCCTCTCGATGCCCATCTTGCGGGCGATGCGCTCCATCTTCCTCGTCGACACGCCGCTGGCCCACGACTCCGCGACCGCCGCGGCCACCGCCCTGTCGGCCCGCGAGTAGCGCTCGATTATGCCCTCTGGGAAGTAGGTGCCGGCGCGGAGCTTGGGTATGCGCAGGGTGATGTCGCCGACGGGGGTCGTCAGGCCCCGCTCGCGGTACCCGTTGCGGGCGTTTGAGCCGTCCTCGCAGATCATATCGGCCTGCGCGTCCATCACCTCGTTGACCATCGACTCGAGCAGGGTGCGGGCCAGCTCCCTCATGTCGAGGAGCCCGTCGCCGTGGGTTGGGAGTTGCTGTAAAGTGTCCATTGCGGCCGTTGCCTTTCGAACGAATCCATCTCGTAGCTGATTTGAATTCTAGGCAGCGGCCGTCCCTTTAGCGACCTCCACTTACACCAACATTTCCGACGTGATCGAGAGTGAGCGTTGCACCTAGTCAGTATTGGCAACGCAGCGCGCCCATCCAATGAAGCTTGCTCAAAGCAGGTATCGCTCGTAAGGTCCCCAAAACACGAACCGCCTTCGGATGGCCCGCCTCCAGTCATCCCCAACCAAAGGCAAGCCGTCTGAAGGCGGTTGCACGCAGCATGCAGTTCCGAAGCGGTTAGCGCTTCCTCCACACCATCTTGTCCACGATGCCGGTGTAGGACTGGATGCTCTTGACCACCTTGGTGGACACGTTCTCGTCGGCGTAGTCGGGAACGGGGGCCTGGGGAAGCGGCCCCTCCGCGTCCAGTGCCACGGCGGTGCGGACCGCGTTCAGCAGGCCGCGCCCGTCGATGCCGGCGAGCGCGAAGCAGGCCCTGTCGAGCGCCTCGGGGCGCTCGGTTGAGGTGCGGATGACGCAGCGAGCGGCGCGGAGGGCGATCAGCATCACACTCCCCACGTGCACGCTAGCCATCAGAATGAAGCGTCGGCCAGCATCAGCCTGATGGACTCAAGCGTCCTTGAGTCTTCCCCGCGCTTCCCCAAAAAGCGCCTCAGAACTGCCTGCCGCTGGGTGAAAGACAATCAGCAGGATCTCCTTGAGCGTTGGAACGACCTGACCGACGGCATCCGAGTGGATATCGATGTGCGCAGAGGCAAATCGAGGCTGTTCTATACACGTTGATGCCGTTTTGGGGCGATGCCAACCTGATGCCCGGACCTAGGGTTCAACGATCACAACTGCCAAGGCATCCCAATCTGAAAGCAAATTCGAGAGATTACGCTCTCGCTGCGACTTTACCGCCACTCACAGCACCAAAGACAGCGTCAGTCCCTACCCGTTGCCTTGTTAATCTTCCTGTACATCTTGGATACATGGCCGCTAATGGGATCATTCGGAAAAGCACTCTGCGCTCTTGCAACATATGAAAGATAGTTTCCGTAGCACCTTGGATCCGAAGCGCCTCGCTTGTCACTCGATCTGTTTCCCTTCGGAGAGTAATGCTCGTACAATGCGCTTACGCGTTTCTTGCTCGGGTGCTTGTCCGGACTATCAGCCAGTCTGCCGATTGATCTAGCAGCACGATAAAACCTGTTGTAAAACCTGCCAACTGTAGATTGGCGAATTCGGACATCTTTGCCGTTGAAATCAAATCCAAGAAACGAAACATGATTTCCAGAATGCCGCGCGGTCCGCACAACTTCTATTTCTCCTGCGAGCAATGCGTCGAATGAAAGCCGCTCAACCTTCCCATCGTTTACACGGTGGATTTTGGTCTTTTCATCTTGTAGCTCAACTGCAGGAACTCGCTGTGCCAAGGCAAGTGCATTGCTTGCCGTTTTGAGATCCTTGGCTGGGACCACAATGATGAAGTCGTCGCAATATCGTATATACCTGCCATTCACGCTGCCAACACACGCGTTAATCTGAGCGTCGGTATCAAACATATACATATTCGCCAAGACGCCACTTGTTGCCAGCCCCTGGGGGATGCCTCTCGCATCATGCCTTCCTTTCCAAGGGACAACGATCGAAGAATCCTTGCAAGCCGAAAACTCCGCAGGTGTCAAGATGCGCGGTAACCTGTTAAGGCTCCTCAACGCCTTGGATCGAACTTTGGACGCATAATTGCCAAACGTGAACGGGTCGTCCGGTTGAAGATCAATCCAGTCAAGCCCGTTCCTTCTCGCCAAATCGCCAACAGGCCAATAGCAATAATGCAATATGTTTTTCAGAACTTGGTAATGGTCCGGTGGAAGCACGCCCTCGTCAAAAAACCCTCTCACGGCCTTGCGCAAGTAACGATGATCGAGGTTGTCAAAAAAATGAGTGAAGTCCCCCGTGATAACCAGCGAATCCCCCTGTTTGCGAATAGAATCAATCGCATCCGCGGCAACAGTGTAATTCGTGAGGTGGAACCCGCTTCGATAGGCGGCGGCGACGCTGCTGATGCCCGCTTCTAAGGCACGGCGGTCATATAACTTGCCCCATTGGAGTGCGTAATACTGAAAAATCCTGTGATCCAAGTGAGATGCATATGCGACATCTCTCGTCTTCAGGGTCTTCTCACCATCCCTGAATCTCACATGGCAAAGCGTATTCGCAATCAATGGAAGAAATGCGTGGCGCTGAATAAAATCAACGCTACAAACCCTCGCCTCGACATCCCTGAATGAGACGCGGTAATCGAAATGAGCGTAGGTCTTCTTGGTCGCGTACCCTGGAATACGAGACGGGTCGAAATCGTCCACGGATCCACCGCCTTTAATCAACCTGCTCGGTATATAGGGGGCGGCTCACCCAAACCGAGCAGGCTAACATGAGGTGGAGCGAGTTCACCAACGCAATGCGGCCGCCCAATCCAATGCTTGCCTATGGCATACTAGAAGGAGATACAGAGATAACCGATATGATTATCAGCGCCCTTGTCCAGCTATGCGCAGGCAACGTCGGCATCAATGGTGCGAACGTCGGAATTTCGTCGTTTGCGCTATTGATGGCGATAACGCACCTTTACGCCAAGTGCGTAAAGCGATTTTATTGTACCCAAAACGCTGCCTAGAAACACAGTCAAAGCGCTAAACCCTAAACCGTGACACGACGCTTGAGCAAGACAATGTTGTTGAAACAGTTCGGCTCCATATTGTGATGAGCAGCACGCTCAAATAGTACCGCACCCCCCTGCAACAATAAAAAGGAAGTGTTGCTCAACGCTGACGCCGATGAAGCTCTGCGGCCCGTCGCGGTAGTTAGCCAGCTATGCGACAACAACCTGTATTTCGCTGAGCGCACGCTCAGCTTGACGGGCCGCTTCATCCGCATCGAAACCTTTGCATACCACATGCCCAATCCGGTCATTGCTCGAATGGGGGGTCTCGATCGAATCCCCAGGGGAGAGATAGATTTCGACCTCCTCGACCCCCTCCGCCTCGTGCACAGATTCGGGCACGTCGATAGTCCGCAGCGACCCCGCACGGCCCGCGGTGATGAAGCGGATCGCCGAACCGCGATGAAGCCTAGGGGTGAAGTCAAACGGCAGGCCGAGAGCCGTCGCCACGGTGCCCTCTACGAAATCTATGCCTGTCGACAGCGGCACGAGCTTGGAGGTGATGAAGTCGCCGCCGAGGCGGGCCGCCATCTCGATGACCTTCGGACCGTCCTCTGTGAGCATGATCTCGGTGTGAGACGGCCCCGTGACGATACCGATGGCCTCGACGGTCCTCCTCGCCACCTCGCGGATGGCCTCCTGCGCCTCCACTGGAAGCCGCGACGGCTCGGAGTGGCCGAGTTCCACGAAATACGGCGGCTCGGTGGTCAGCTTGTCGGTAATAGCCAGAATTGTCGTTGCGCCGTTGACGGTCATGCCCTCCACGCTCACCTCACGGCCGGTGACACGCTGCTCGACCATGACGGTCCCCTTACGGGAGAAGCCGCGAAAGAGCTCAAAAAGCTCACCAACGGGTGCAGAGCGGTTATCGGGGGTGATGAGCTTGACTCCGCGGCTGGCAGCGGAGTCAGCAGGCTTGGCGATGCAATCGTAGCCGAAGTGCTCAAGGGCGCTCGCGAACTCCTCGACGGTGTTGCACACCCTGAACTCAGGCATCGGTACCCCGTGCTCCGCGAGCCTGGTCCGCATGGCGTCTTTCTGGGTGGCGCACACGGCGTCCTCGGACGAAATGCCCGTCGGAAGCCCCAGGCGCTCCGAGACGATCGCGGCGACCCTCACGGGCGCATCGCTGGTGGAGGTGATCACGAAGTCGGCCCCTTCCCTGCGAGCCAGGCTCTCCACGGCCTCGACGTCGAGCGTGCTCGTAAGCGAGAAAGCGTCGGCGACACGGGCGCCCGGCGCATCGGGGTCGTAGTCCGCGCACACCACCCGGAAGCCGAGTCTCTGCGCCGCCTCGATGGCGGGCAGCTGCAGCCGACTCCCCCCGAGCATCACGACGGTTCCTCGTTTCTCCCTTTGATTCATAGCCGCATTATCTCCTTCGCTATCTTCTCCGCCCCGAGCCCGTCGATGAGGCCGTGGGCGCGCCTCGCCAAAGCTGCAGTGCACACGGGATCGGAGGCCAGGCCGGCAAGGCGGTCGATGCATGCCGCCGCTGTCCGGGACACGTCTTCCCCCACCGGCCCGCAATACTCGATGGCACCGAGGCGCGCGAGGGACTCGGCGCTCGCAACCTGCTCCTCGACCATAGAGAACGCCACCGTCGGCAGCCCCGCGGCGGCCAATTCATATACGGTCGTCCCGTTGGCCGAGACGGCAGCATCGCAACGGGCCATGAGGTCAGCCATGTCGGACACCGCACGCATCACATCCACGCGGCGACTCTCGGAGGCGATTCGCTCAACCGTCGAGGCGGCATCATCCGCCACCATTCCGCCCACAACGACGTCAAACCCAACCCCGTCGAGCCGGGCGTCATCGAGGACGGCTGCGAGGAAGGCAGGCAGGAACCCGAAGGGATCGGTACTGCCCGTCGTGACCAG
>NZ_DAWDUX010000038.1:14736-20554 GCF_052346665.1 Collinsella sp. | reverse complement strand
CGAGCTCGCGCCGCTTGTTGCGAATCTCGACCGCGTCGACGAACTCGGTCAAAATCACTTCGTTGGCGCGATCGGCGCCTAGGCTGCTCACGTCGCGCTTCGCTTCCTGGCCTGCCGATTTCTCGTGCCCGATGAGAACAGCGTTGAGGCCGATGCCCCTCAGGACCTTGGCGAAACCGTCTTCGGTGAAAGCGCCGTTACCGGGATCGTCGTAGCGCGGCTTCCCGCGCTCGTCGCAGACGACCCTGGCAATCCCATCGATCAATTCGGGGCGCCTGTCATCGAAGATGGCTACGATATGGATAACGGTCGGCTCCTCGCCCCCGGCGCGAATGGACACGCTGAACTCGACGCCGGGAAGCACTTTGCTCAGGCAACCATCCCCCTCCCTCTCCTTCAAAGCGAAGTAGAGGTCTTTGTCGAAACAATCGTGGTCGGTAATTGCGCACATGCTGATGCCATGCGCCTCCAAACCGCGAAGCAACACATCAACATGGCCTTTGTCGCAATCGGCAAGCTCCTTCTTGCCTTTGTCCTTCGTAGCAGTGCTTGCAGCAGAATGGATATGCAGGTCGATTCTGGTCGGTTTCGTGACTATACGGTTCAATTGCACCTCCTATGCTGTCCAGGCGATTCGCAAATCGCCCAACATCGATTCTACATGGCTCATTGCCCCTCTAGGGAAATGGGCCTCATATACGAACCGCTCAACCGAAACTTTTTCGCCGCCATGCTAGTCCCACTCCTCGATGCGGGTGAGATACGGGTCAACACCGTAACGGCCCGACAGGTACTGCTTGTCAAAGGCCGCGTTCTTGCTGACCAGGTTGCCGTTGGCCTCATGGATGTCGACAAACGACCACAGCTGGCTTGCCTCCCCCTCGCCGCGCGCCGCGAACCATATCTCGTCGCGGCGGAACACGTCGTTTCGCATGGTGGACACGTCCTGCGACGAGAAGATGAGCTGCGCGCCGTGCTTGCTGACCTCGGGGTCCTTGAACAGCAGGATCACGTAGCGCAAAAGCTTCGGGTGCAGCTTGGCATCCAGCTCGTCAACCACCACGGTGCCGCCACGCTCGAGCGCTGCCAGCAAAAACGCCGCCAGCCCCATGAGCTTCTGAGTGCCGGCTGACTCCTCGGACAGCCGCAGCTCGTAGCCTTTACCGTCCACATCATGCCTCACGAAGACGCGCTGGCCGCGCCCCTCGGGGGCCTTCTCCACCCTGAAGCCGTCGATGCGCACGTCCACGGCGCGCAGGAAGCGCGTGACCTCGGGCGAGTCCGTCTCGTCGAGCATCTGCTCGAGCGCCCGCTCCAGATAAGAGCTGTTGTAGTTCAGGAACACCCCGCCGAGGAACCAGCTGGCCGCCTCCTTGACCACGGGCGCGTCGAAGTTGATGCAGAGGAACGACAGGTACGGCAGGCTCGGGTTGAACGTCGCGGCCGTCGCAAGCTTGCGCAATGTGGGGCCGAGCACGACCTCGGCACCCTCGCGCTCAAACAGCGTCGCCGTGCGCGATGCGTCCAATTTGCGCCGCCACAGCCCCTCGGACACGATCTCGTCGGCGTGCACGGAAAGGATGTAGCGGTACTCGTGCTCGCCGCCGGGCTGACGGCATTCCAAGCGATTCTCGGTTCCTCAGATAGTCTGCGGCCACCCTCGAGAACCGAGCCCTAAACCAACTTTCGGGGCGCTATCCGCGTCGCACCGATCCGCTCGTTCTATTCTGTCCGCACACGGCACTACCCTTATGGCAGGATAAATCCGCGGTGCCTCCAGTAAAACCACAGGCACGATAAAACAGCAGCACCTCAGCCTGCAACGATCGCGATGCACCCCTACAGAGCCGACGAAGAAAGGAAACGCAATGCTCGAAAACATTATCCCAGTTCTAATTAGTGGGGTATTCTCCATCATTTCAATTCTGGTAGGCAAAAGCCTATTAACCGATCCATTGCAAAGCATCGAGGCAAAGCAGGAGCTTCTTAACAAGCAACCAGATAGTCCTCAAAAAAACGAGAAGCAAAACAAACTAGAGGCGTACGCTCTCTGGGCAGTTGAATACGGCGACATCTATACCGCCACAAGGAGATTCGCATTCTGGGGCGCCACATCGCTGGCCCTCTTCGTTGCTACAGGCTCAATGACAATCCTCGGATTCATCTACCAATACACAAATACAGCAATCGGCATAAATCCTGCAGATGCGTATTCGCAAATCGAGGTTCAGGCCCATCTCACACTGGATCTAATCGGCTTCACCGCTTGCCTCCTGGCGCTCCCCTTAGCTCTTTGGCTAGCCACGATATTCTTCACTTCATGCCTTCGCGAGCATCAAATCAAACAATACCTAACAACCGCGAACACAATCCGAACTGATAAATCGAATAAGAAAGAACGGGCCTTCGCATCTGACGCCACAAAGAAGCATCCTGAAGAAAGCCCTTCTTAACGAGCGGTAAATTCTTGACCGTACCGTCTCCCGACCCCACTCCTCTTGAAGAATCTTCGTAAACCCCTACTGCCCCTGGGCGGCGTACCTCGCCTCGGTGGCCTCCTTGGCCGGGCGCCACCAGGCCTCGTTGTCGCGGTACCAGGCCATGGTCTCGGCCAGGCCGGCGGCGAAGTCGGTGCGCGAGGGCTCCCAGCCGAGCTCGCGGCGGAGCTTGGTGGCGTCGATCGCGTAGCGGCGGTCGTGGCCGGGGCGGTCGCGCACCCAGTCGAAGTCGTCCTCGGGGCGGCCGAAGGCCTTGAGGATCTCGCGCAGCACCGTGATGTTGTCCAGCTCGCCGTCGGCGCCGATCAGGTAGGTCTCGCCGACGCGGCCGCGGGTCAGGATGGTCCACACGGCGGAGCTGTGGTCCTCGGTGTGGATCCAGTCGCGGACGTTCCTGCCGTCGCCGTAGAGCTTGGGGCGGACGCCGTCGATGAGGTTCGTGACCTGGCGCGGGATGAACTTCTCCACGTGCTGGTAGGGGCCGTAGTTGTTGGAGCAGTTGGAGATGGTGGCCCTGAGGCCGAAGGTGCGGGCCCAGGCGCGCACGAGCAGGTCGGAGGACGCCTTGGTGGAGCTGTAAGGCGAGCTCGGGCGGTAGGGCGTCTCCTCGGTGAAGCGCGCCGGGTCGTCTAGCGCCAGGTCGCCGTAGACCTCGTCGGTGGAGACGTGGTGGTAGCGCGCGCCGTGCCTGCGGCAGGCCTCGATGAGCGTGTAGGTGCCCTCGACGTTGGTGCGCAGGAACGGGGACGGGTCGGCGATGGAGTTGTCGTTGTGGGGCTCGGCGGCGTAGTGGACCACGGCGTCGGTCTCGGAGACCAGGCGGTCGACGAGCGCGGCGTCGCAGACGTCGCCCACGACGAGCTCGACGCGGTCGGAGGGCAGCCCGGCGATGTTGTCGGGGTTGCCGGCGTAGGTCAGCTTGTCCAGCACGGTGACGTGGACGCCCGGGCAGTTATTGACCACGTGGTGGACGAAGTTGGAGCCGATGAAGCCGCAGCCGCCGGTGACGACGATGTGCTTGGGCTCGAAGATGGTGTCGGGCATGGGATCCTCGGTAGAGTCGGAAAAGTTGGTGTAGCCGGTCTTTCCAGGACGGGCCGCAGCCTGAATCCATCTGCATCATAGCATCGCGCCGCCCTCCTCCCCGCGCCGGCGAGCTCCAACGCCGTCTCTACGATCATGAGCCCCCTCCTGCGCGACGCCTTGCTCTCGGCGGGCTCGGGCTCCGCGGGTTCCGCCAGTCTGTGCATGGATTCGGGCGAGATGCTGCGCCTGCTCCGCGCACACGACGCCCACCAGGCGCAGCATCGACTCCGAGCTCGGGAAGACCTGCACGAGCCTCGACCTGCGCTTTATCTCACCGCCCATGCGCTCCTAAACGTTGTTGCTGCGTATGCGCCCGCGGTGCTCCGGGGAGAAGTCGAGGTAGGCCAGGGCGTCGGCCTCGGCCTCCTCGAAGAGCGCACCCGCGCGGGCCGACAGCGCGTCCACCGCGTCGATGGCAGCCCTGTAGGCCGACCTCGCGCTGGCGGGGTCCGGCCCGCTGAAGACGGACTACATCGCCCCGGCCGCCATCGCCCTATGGCGCTTGGAGGGCAGCAGGGAGCAAACGTCGCGCTCGAGGTGGACGACGCCGCGCTGCCAGCCGGCGGCCGGCAGGCACTCGGAGACCGCGCGTGCGAGGCCAGCGTGGGCGTCGCCGGCGACGAGGCGGACGCCCGAGAGCCCGCGCTCGCGCAGGCTGCGCAGGAAGCCGAGCTAACCGGCGTAGGTCTCGGTGTCGACCGCCGCGATACCGAGTATGCGGCGCACGCCGTCGGAGCCGACGCCGATCGCGGTGGCGGCCGCGGTCGACTGGACGCGGCCGCCCCTCCTGCACCTCACATACGTCGCGTCGAGGAACAGGTAGGGCGCCTCGACTCCGGCCAGACCGCGCGCCGCGAGCTCGCCGACCTCGGCGTCGAGCGACCTGCACATGGTGCTGACCTGGTCCTTCGAGAGCCTCTCTATGCCCATCTTGCGGCGATCCGCTCCATCTTCCTCGTCGACACGCCGTTGGCCCACGACTCCGCGCCGGCCGCCGCGGCGGCCCTGTCTGCGCGCGAGTAGCGCTCGAACGGGCACTCGGGGAAGTGGGTCCCGGCCCTCAGCTTGGGTATGCGCAGGGTGATGTCGCCGACGGGGGGGCAGGCCACGCTCGCGGTAGCCGTTTCGCGAGTTCGCCCCGTCCTCGCACGGCATGTCCGCCTGCGCGTCCATCACCTTATTCATCATCGACTCGAGCAGGGTCCGGGCGAGCCCCCTCATGTCGAGGAGCCCGTCGCCGTGAGTCGGGAGCTGCCGTGAAGTATCCATTGCGGCCGTCGCCTTTCGAACGAATCCATCTCGTAGCTGATTTGAATTCTAGGCAGCGGCCGTCCCTTTAGAGACCTTCACTTACACCAACATTTCCGACGTGATCCGCTCGCGGTCGTGTACGTTGTTGCATGGTGGGCTCGATTGTATTTTCGGCGCAGGGACGATGCGCATGGCACGAAACGAATGGTACGCGGGAGTCGAAACGCGGGTGACGAGGGGTGATTCGGAAAGCGCGAAACGGGTACTACTTATAGCGCGTAATACTCACCCCCTCCCCGGGTGCCCCCTCCACAAATCCTGACGGCGGTACCATCCAAGCCGATTCGCGGTACCGCCGCGGCTGACCGTCGGTACCACTGATTGCCGACTGGTGTTACCAATCTGGGTTGCCACCCAGGAACCGGCCTGCATCGATACCCCTACTTTGATTACATTATTCGTCTTACGAGCCCAGCGTTCTCTTGCGATATCAGCGGTGCCGCATTACAGCATATGGCGATACCCAATAGAACAGTAGCGAAAATCTTATAAACAAAGGTTGTATACGCATCTACTCAACGTAAACAAACGACTGAGGAGCATGGGTCAGGTCGGGATTGTATTCAGACAATAAAAGAGGTTTGTCGAAAAGCCTAACATTACCAAGCTCGATAGCACAGGCCTGCTCAAGACCAGAAAAATAAGAAAAGAAAAACTGTTCAGTAATCCCTGAGTCTTCATGAGTTTCCTCCCACAGAGCGGACGGAGTATCCTTGAGGACCTTTTCGATTTCGACTTCAGCTACGACGCGACCAACTGGAAGCGTCTCATAGATTACGATTGCTTCAACATCGTCGCGGGCAAACACACGACGTCGGTATTCATATTTTTTTTCACCAGATAAAATCCGTTTAACAAACTCGGATTTAATCGACAATAAAGCTTTCATCAGCATTCCCCAGCGCCATTATTCCATCCATAGC
>NZ_DAWDUX010000038.1:8217-14726 GCF_052346665.1 Collinsella sp. | reverse complement strand
CGCTCACAAACAAGACGCCCGTCATCAATAAACCCGCAATCCAACAATTGTTTGCGGTTGGGATAGCGCTCCAACGGAAAATTGAACAGAAGGCAAATCAACCAAGGAAACCTTTTTGTTTGCCAGAATCGCCTCAGTTCTCCTAACGTAAATACGGTTTTACCGTAAACCTTATTCAAGAAATCCGTCTCATCCCTGAAAGAGTTAATGTTGACCACCTTAACAACCGTGCACACAGATGACACAACTGAACGATAATAAGCCGCGCCTCTACCATCGGAAGTGCGATATATAACAACCTTATCGCCTACTACCATATTCGCAGCGTTCTGCGAACCGGAAAGGTATATTTTCTCAATCGAGTTCAAGCATCTTTCATCAAGAATGGGCTGGCCTGACTCGCTTGTTAAAGAAACATCGCCGAATAACCTCTTATGGTATTCAGGCAGTATAGACAACACCCAGCAGTTGCCCAAAGATCGACTAACGAACGGATAGCGGCTGAAGGCACCATCATCTGAACATGGAATTGTCTTGAACAGTACAGCTTCCTGTTCTTTGAGACCCCAGTTGCTAAAGCCGTATTTCTTTAACAACTCAGCCAGCGAAGAGGTATTTTCGTCTTCGTGCATTGTGACGTAAACGAAATCCTGTCCAGATTTGGCAAATTCACGTAAAGCAATTGCAAGCAGACGCTTTCCAATTCCCGTATGATGATCGAAATCGACCTTAAATGTGCCAATCTTCAGACGAGGAAAGTCCATGCGAGGGACAACGCCCTCCTCAAGACCGCTTTCTACTTTAAGATATAGCATCGCAATTAGGCTGCCGGACGAGTCAAATGCGAAAAAAGCGCGCTCTCCACCTACGGCTTTTCTAGTAAACCATTCATCAAAACCAGCATAGGAAAATCTGAGGCTATCGAAAAAAGGATCGTCCAGGCTAACTTCCGAAAACGATAGCCTTTGGATATAGTCATCTTGAACCATAGTCTCAACCAATCCCTAGTGCATCGTTGATATCAACAGGGTTTTGAAGCCTGGCGACCCATAAAGCTTCAGGGCCACCAACCGAAACAGAAGGAAATAACTCATAGAAGATGTCGGCGTTAACACCGGAGCGCTCAATAGTCTTCTGATCGGCACTTCTACCGACGCACTCAACACCGCCAACTGCAAAAGACCCGAGGAACGCGCCTGTCTCGCTGTCTAGATAACATATGATGTCGACTCCCTCTAACGAAGAGTCCCTTATTTCATATTCTTTAATGCCGTCGCGAATCAAATCGAAAATAGATGGACGAATTTTAAGCGTAGCTACCGTGCTCTTCGTCATATCAATCCAATCATTCTACAGAACGACTTTTTCGACGTTCATAAAAACCAAACGAATCAAAACTTCGCTCAGCAGATTAATAAGGAAAAGGATAGCAAGGTAAAAAAGCAAAGTAAGAACCGTGATACGCTTACGCGAAAACTCTAGTTGTAACGACGTACTGCTGTCAGATATGAGCCACTGATAAACAAACATGTCGCGGCCTTTTGAGCGCAAGATAGGATTGCCGCATTTCAACCGAGGCTGGTATTTTTCCCAGGTGACATTTTCCAATGGCCTAACCCTATACGGCGTAAGAAAAGAATTCACTTCCCATTGTCGCGAAGCGATTACTGCAATATGCGTTTCTCCGACATCAGTTTTAGAGTCAACAAGCCTACGAACCACCGAGCTCGGAAGACCTCTAACCTGATTGACAGCAATTGAATTCATGGTGCGGAACGGAATAATAGGTCCGGTAATCACTTCCTTCATATCAGCGGGACCAGACAGCAGGTCGTCAAGTAGGACGAAGGGCATTCGTATTCTGAAATACAAAGATGAAATTTCGTCTAGAAGAGCAGAGGAGTCGTAGTGAAGCGAAAGTAAGGACCCTCCCTTCAGATAATCGACAGTCAAGCCTTCGTTCAACGCAAAAGGGAGAACCAATAATGAATTGCCACAGTCATCAACAACAATCGTTCGACCTCCGCAGCATGTAGTCTCGCAATCCCGATTGAACAAAACTTGATTGAACTCGTTATCACGAAACGCCGGAGAAAGATCAACAACATCATTCTTGTCAATTTTGAACGGGACAAAAATAAAGAGTCCAGATATTTCTTCCTTACATGGGATTTGAATAGCGAAGTCTATTTCAGAGACATTTCTGATATCAGCCCACACGTTGATCGACAAATCAACGTGCGCCGATACGCTACCGTCACTCAGAACCCCAATTGCAAAGCTATCATACTTACGCTGCACCATCCTGGTCTCCCTAAAGCTGATTTAATTGCAGCCAATTTAGTTTAACCCTCTAAGGCTGCGTTAAGCCACTAATTATATCTACTGTCCCCACTGGGCCGTAATCTCTAATCGTCGGCAAAGTAATCGTCAGTTTTGATACCAGCAATATTGCGGGTCGATACCACCCGTCCGCTGAGCCCGCCCGCCGTGCAGCGCGAGCGGGTTACGCTCGGGCCGCCATGTAGTCTCAAGAACGACAAGGAGGCATCGAGCATGGCGGGTGAAGATTCTGGTTAGGGACATCCTGAGGCTCAAACCACGTCTCTACAGGAGCTCAATTTGCTCCTCGATGGTCAGAAACGTCTTGCCCTCATAGCCTCCCTTGAAAAGAAAGACGGCCATCCCAGTATGAATGAACTGCCTCCCATTTCTCGTGTCCAAGAAATGGGAGGCAGTTCACGTAAGGACAGCCGTCTTTCGCGGACGCGGGCCCCGTGAGGTCACCACGTCAATACCGCTGCCTAAAGCATAGCCGCAGCATGCTCAAAGTCAAGCGCTTGCCAGTCGATAGCACCTTGATTTCCAACCATAGCTATTATTACGCCAAAGCGATGGCCAGCATTACGAATGATTGTCAGCTGATCGCTCCGTCTCATGCTTCAAAATGTACAAGCTTTGAGCGAGTCGATTACGTATATGACTCATACTCATTCTACGCCAAACAAAAACCGCTAGTAAGCCAGCGCATACCATAATCGCCGTAGCTAACTCCCACTCCTCCGAGAATGCTTCTGACCCATTCGCCCCTAAGCGCGCAAAAAGGTACCCGGTAACAAATGACAAAGCGATACCAAATAGAGCTGTGGCGTCATCGTTGGAATGGCACTCACTGAGCGAAGCCAGCACTATATCCACTTTGCTCGAAAAGCTAAATCTATCTGCCTGCTCCATGCATCGAGCGCCACTTCCATAAAAGCTGTCCTCCTGAATGGATGTCCTAAGCGCATTCAAGCTGTATCCTGATTTCTTCAGCACTATTTCGTAGTGACCGACTATTCCCTGATCGTAGAAGAAATGCAACTCCTCAATCATGTTTACCTTTCATTGCCAGAGTTATCGAACAGTCAGGCAGAAAGCTCGCTTTGCTTGATGCTTAAAGCCATTATCGAGCATCACGGTCATTTGTAACTTGCCCTCCGCCGGTCACGCTGCGACTGATTCCCGTCATTTTTAAACATATCAGAGCGGATAGTGAGTCCGTTCTCCTCAGGTCGCGGAGCGCTGCATCCCTTGACTCGCGTTACCAGATGAAGCTGCAACCCAATGGCCAACAGTCCTGAGCCGCCCCCCTTCACCTGAGGTAATTCAGGGTCTGTAGCCACCCGGATAGTGCAGAGCCCCATGCCGACATACCTACCTGTTTAGAAATCAGCCCGCAATCGTCACCGATTGACTCGCCAACATGGCACTATTCAGAATTGGCTCAAATTCCAGCAACCTCTCAGCTTTAATTACAAAACCCAAATTGAGCATGCCGTGAGAGTAGACACGCGGAATATTGGTCACAGTAATCACACCCTCAACGTTTCTAATCGGAACAGCATATAAGATGCCCAGCAACAACAGCCGCGCCCCCAGTACAATTCCATTCCCCTCTCGATAGGTCCCCTCGTTAAACAAAAGGACAGGAGAGCCACTTGACCCAGGATAACAAGCAGAATCGATAAGAAACTCTTTCTTTCCGCAATAATCAGATCCGACAGGAGTGGCAGTTATACCCTTTCGCACAATTGGAAGGTTATTCGCTTCATCCCAAAGGCCATTCGGATAGCCAACCATGGTTATGTCTTCAATTGCGCTAAGGGTGCTCATCTTCTCTGCATCCGCAACGAACGATACATCCAAGGGCGTAATGGCAAGGGGCTTGCCGGCGTCCGCAAAACCATCGACTATTTGGGCAATCGGCAGCACGCAAAGGTCGACGTCGGGGTCGGGATGCATCACCCAATGCCCTAGCATTCCATTAACCTCAAGCCGTTCCTTCCTTTCCGCAATGGCACCATCATCATTCAGAACCGAAAGAAAGACGGTCATCGAATTAGCATTCTCGATGACATGCTTGTTCGTAACGATTACTGGGATGCACACGTCATCCTGCACGCAGAAATTGAAATAGAAACCGGTCCCCGTCGATGTGGCACCGTCCAGCCGTTGCGTCTCGATGCGAACGGACATATGTAAAATATCTTCGCAAGTCCCATGTGTACCCTCACGTAAATCTCGATATATTATTAAGCAGCCCACGCTCTATATCTGAGCGCGTTCACCCTCACGCGTGCCGTTATCGTCGTATTCCATATACCCGGCATCTCCAAGCACGAATCCATCTCCCCCATAAAGAACGAGCCCTCGGCGGCCGAAGCCGTCGAGGGCTGAAAACCAGACGATATGAGAAAACCTAGTCCCGCTTGAACAGGTCCCTCGTGTACACTTTGCCTGCGACGTCGACGAGGTCGTCGCTCCAGCGGTTGGCCACGATCACGCCGCAGCGCGCCTTGAACACCTCGAGGTCGTGCGTGACCTCGGAACCGAAGAAGTCGGGCGCGTCCAGCGTGGGCTCGTACACCACGACGGGGATGCCCTTGGCCTTCACGCGCTTCATAATCCCCTGGATGGAGCTCGCGCGGAAGTTGTCGGAGTTGCTCTTCATCGTGAGGCGGTAGACGCCGACCACCGGCGTGGGCTCGCCGGCGTACACCAGCGACATCACGCGGTCGATCACGACGTCGGCGATATGGTCCTTGCGCGTACGGTTGGAGTCGACGATGGCGCCGATGAGGTTCTGCGGCACGTCTCGGTAGTTCGCCAGGAGCTGCTTGGTGTCCTTGGGCAGGCAGTAGCCGCCGTAGCCGAAGCTCGGATTGTTGTAGTGCGACCCGATGCGGGGCTCAAGGCACACGCCGCGGATGACGTCGGCGGCCGCCAGGCCCTTCTCCTCGCAATAGGTGTCGAGCTCGTTGAAGTAGGCGACGCGCAAGGCGAGGTAGGTGTTGGCGAAGAGCTTCACCGCCTCGGCCTCCGTGCAGCCCAGGACAAGCCGGGGGATGCCGACCGTCCCGTCCACGTTCCGGCGAACGCGCTCGGCGGGGTCCGCACCCTCCTCGAGCAGCGCCGCGAAGCGCTCCGCCGCAGTCCGGGCCACCGAGTCGCCCTCGGGCGCGCCCACCACGATGCGGCTGGGGTGCAGATTGTCGTACAGCGCCTTGCTCTCGCGAAGAAACTCCGGAGAGAAGATGATCTTCTCATCACCCAGGCGCTCGCGCAGCGCCGCAGTATAGCCGACGGGGATCGTCGACTTGATGACGATCCAGGCGTCACCGTTGACCGCGCGAATCGCCCCGATGGCAGCCTCGACGCTCGAGGTATCAAAGAAGTTTCGGTCGGCGTCGTAGTTGGTCGGAGTCGCGACGACGGCGTACTCGGCGCCGGCATAGGCCACCGTCGGGTCAACCGTGGCATGCAGGTCGAGCCACCTCTCCCCCGTCTTCGCCCCCCCGAGGAAGCACTCAATCTCGTCGTCCTGGATCGGCGACTCGAAACGGTTGATCATGTCCACTTTTCCCGGGACGATGTCCAAGGCGCAGACCTCGTGATGCTGAGCCATCAGCACGGCAATCGACAGCCCGACGTAACCGGTGCCAGCAACCGCAATCTTCATTTCATTCTCCAATTGTCAAAGTGCCATCTTATAAATTAGGGACAGCTTCACGCCGCCCCTGAGTAAACCATTTACAGCCTGTAGTAACCCTTGTACCAACGCGCGAACTCGCGCAGGCCGTCCTCGAGCTTCGTCGAAGGCCTGAACCCGGTGTCCCGCTCAAGGGACGAGGTGTCGGCATACGTCACCGGAACATCGCCCGGCTGCATGGGGACGAGCTCCCGATGAGCCTCGAAGTCATAATCCGACGGGAGGACGCCCTCCTCGACGAGTACGCGCTGGAGCGTATCAACGAACTCGAGCAGTTGGACCGGGTCGGAGTTGCCGATGTTGTAGACGCGGTGGGCGGCCATGGGGAGCCCGTCCTCCCCCATCTCGACGGCGGGGGGATTGTCTATGACGCGAGCAACGCCCTCGACGATGTCCTCGACGTACGTGAAATCCCGCTTGCAGTCCCCCATGTTGAAGATCTTGATCGACTCGCCGCGAAGAAGCTTGTCCGTAAACC
>NZ_DAWDUX010000038.1:0-8207 GCF_052346665.1 Collinsella sp. | reverse complement strand
AAACCCGAAGTACGCCATGTCGGGACGTCCCATAGGACCGTACACCGTGAAGAAGCGAAGCCCGGTGGCAGGAATGGAATAGAGCTTTGAGTACGCCGCCGCCATAAGCTCGTTGGACTTCTTGGTGGCCGCATAGAGGGATACGGGAGAATCGACCATATCGGACTCGGAGAACGGCACCTTCTTGTTGCCGCCGTACACCGAGCTCGAGCTGGCATAGACCAGATGCTTCACCGGATGATGCCTGCACGCCTCTAATATGTTGAAGAACCCGATGAGGTTGCTTTCGATGTAGGCGCGGGGGTTCTCGATGGAGTAGCGAACGCCTGCCTGCGCGGCAAGATTCACAACGACATCGAATTCATGCTCAGAGAACAGACGCTCCACAAGCGCTGCATCGCAAAGATCTCCGCGCACGAATGTAAAACGTCCCTCGCTGTCGGCCTCGCGCAGCATATCAAGACGCGCTTGCTTTACTCTGGGATCGTAATAGTTGTTGACGTTGTCGAGACCAACGATAAAGTCATCGCTCGCCTCGATAATCTTCTTCGCCAGGAATGCGCCAATGAAGCCCGCCGCTCCAGTAACGAGCACTTTAGATGCAGATTGATTCATTACGGCCCTCATTTCAATCCAATTAACCTACAAGCAACCAACATTTAGCTGAAAAGCGAAGCTTGGCATTATTCAAATTCGCTCGAATTCGGATAGATACGCTCGCAAAAGCGCCGTTTCTCCTCGAAGCTCATATGCTTCGTGTTAACGAACTCTCCCTCATGCTTCTCACGATATGTTCCAACGGTCCCAATCGGCCGCGCAGGCACACCCGCCACTACCGTGTTATCTGGTACATCATGGGTCACGACCGACTGGGCGCCGACGATGCAATTTCTACCTATTGTCACCCCGGGCATGATTATCGCATCCATACCGATATGACAGTTGTCACCAATCGCAACACGTCCAAACCTATCAATATCAGAAAGCTCGGGATATAAATGTCGAAGCACCCAAACCCCCCCATCGTGCGTGGTGATACTCACTCCGGACGTGATGCGGACATTATTCCCAATAGAAACAAGATAGGGTTCGCTACCAAAATTCCATCCATTCAGTATTTCGCATCCGGTCCCGATGACAAGACCTTGCTTTTTTAATATGCTTCGTTTTTCGGCATCTGGCAAAAAACGCCAAATCGCTCTTTTGATAATCGACATTGACCGTCCCTCTCATTTTTCAATATTGCCGTCGATTAAGAACTCACTCGAACTGAAGTATCCCCATATTCAAAGACCGCTTTAGCGGCTACCCCTCTGGGACATCGCTAATTTCCCGGATCGAACGGAGTGCAAACGGAAGTGCGAACATGCAGGCGATAAGCAGGCATCCTGAATGGAATAAAATCGTGTCACCAAATGGATGCGCGTATAATGCCAGCAACAATAGAAAAAACAAGACAGCGAGAACCCAGAGGCCTTTAGGGTGCAGAGTGAATGGAAGGTGCTGTTGAGCAAGCAGGAATCTTAACACCATCATCGTTGCAGTTCCGATCACGAGACCTGCCATGATTCCATTTAAACCAAAAGGTCGAGCTAAATTATACGATGCAAAGGTTGCAACAATTAAAGCCGAGATGGTCGTAGTAGCCTGACTTCTCGTCTTACCCACTGCCATGAAAACTGAGCCAAATTGAGTTGACATGACCGACATGAGCGCATAGAGAAGAGACAACGGAATCAAACTAAAGGATGAAGCAAATTCCGTTTCAGCTATCAGATCGTAGAATAGAGCAATCGCAGGTAAGGCGATGCAGGAAAGAGCAGACAACAAAACCAACAGTGCCGAGCTGACATGAGCGTAAAACTCAGAAGCTCCTTTGGTTTTGGCACGGATTATACCCTCTTCAATGACAGCCATCGAAAAAATGCTTCCAACGGCAGTTATTACATTCGCGAATTTCAGAGCAAAGGAGTAAAGACCGTTTGCTTCTGAGCCAAACCAATCCATAACGAGCATTCTGCCAACTGTCAAAGTCAAGGTCGCGGCAATGAGATTGAAAACGCAGGGTATTGAATAGGCCAATAGCTTTCGAAGCAAACACATGCTCGCGTTTCTTAGTCGAAATGTTCTTAATAGCCTGATTCGTCTTTCGAGAAACACCAGGCCAGCTGTCTGCCCGCTCACATAAGAGGCAACTAATCCAAACTCCTGCAACCTCAACGCGCACACAAGTAGAAGAATGAGCAAGAATGTAACGATACTCGCAATAACACCAGACTCTGCAAAGGCCCTTGTGCTCCCTAGCGACCTTGCGAAATACTGCCAAATCTGAAAAATACCCAGCGCCCAACACATTACATAAACGGAAATGAGCATTTCGCTATTATACTCAAATACATGAAGAGCAATCGGCATAGAGAGGATTGAAAAGCTCAAAGCAATAATTAGGAACGCAAGGACCGTATCCTTAACCTTGTCTTGGCATGAAGCCGTCTCACTGGAAATCAAGTGCTTGAGTATTGCCTCCCAGATCGCGAGAAACACAATCGGGGCAGCCGTCTGAGCCAAGGAGAGCCAATAGTCGTAGTTGCCAGCAGCTGTGGGCGTAACAAAAAAGGCGTAAATCGGAATTATGATTGCCATCAGCGCCTTGGAAGCAATGTTACCAATAAAATAGACGCCCGTTTTCTTGATCAATGTGTTGTTCATACCGAACACCGTTCAGATTTGAATTTCGAGGGCCGTGCGTGAGCAACTCCCCCACCGCCAGAATTCGGATTGCAGCCGAAGGAATAGGCCGAGGCATACATGAGTAGCATCACAATGTAGTTATCCACATCTATATAAACGACCTGGCCGTACTCTACAACTAGACGTATGAACAGCATCACCAATATGAAATATGAAATGAAACGCGAATCCTGCCGATAGCGAATGCACCGCACAATCAGGGTGAGATACATCGAATAATATGCAACGAGACCGACTACTCCAAGGTTTGCTAGCAGCTCAGTATAGTTGCAATGGCTATACGCCACATGCCAGTACCCGATAGACTGTAGATACGCAGCAAATCCCTCGAAACCTATACCCAAAAATGGCCGCTCTGCAAAGAGCTTCAATGCCGTTTCTCGGTAGTAATCTCTCTCCAAGCTGCTGAGGTCAACGGAGCCATCGCTAAACGTGCCGGTCAGCAGTCCCATAAGACGATATCCGATCGTCTCATTCAAAAATGGAATCGTAAAGATCGCAATGACAATAACCAGCACAACCGGTATAGCGAGAACGAGTTTCCTCGAATCTAGGTACGCCCGTTTGTCATAGCAAACAAATAGGAAGATCGCCAAGCCAGAAGCAACCATCGTCTTCCTGCTGTCGGTTAGGATTATCGAAAGGAGTAAAACGACAACGATTGATACGGTTGCCTTTTTTGAGCAGTTTCCAGCACCGTAAAGCATGAGACAAAACATGAGCGCAAAGCCCATTTGCATTGCAGGTCCATTCGGCACAATATCGAAAACCGTTCCAATTCGTCCGAAGCCCCCCAAGAGAAACTGTGAGAATATGAGGAATAGTGACATTGCGAGCACGGAGATGACATATAGCTTCAAAAACCTAACCACGTCAGACCAACTCTCAATAGAGAGCCACATGCCGCAAATGGTTATAGTCCCGTACAATACGTTTGGAATGTACTGAGAGTGGAGTACGGCTTCTGGGAAAATAGCCCACAGTGCAGAAGCAGCGCAAAGGCTCACCACAAGCAAAAGCCAGAGCACAAACGGGACTCTCGCAATCAAGCGAATCGGCTTTTGCTTAGAATAGTGCCTTTCAAGCGCAGCTGATAGCAGAAAAAAGACGAGCGATGCCCAGTATAATGGCCTGAGAGAATCAAGGTCTGCCTGCGTAACACTATAGGAACCGACCGCGAAAACGAAAAAGAGATTACGCCATCCAGAAATCCTGCTTAAATCAAACAACACTTCACTCATTACGCAGACGCTCGCATTCTGTAAGGAGAGAATCGACTAAGCTGCTTTCGCAGTACTTTTTCTCAATGCCCATTCGAGCCGTCCTCGCCATGCGAAACGCCTCCGTGGGCTCCTCTACCATTTCGCAAACCGCCAAAGCGAATGCTTCGGTATCTCCGCATTCAACCAGATGGCCCGTCTCGCCATTTACTATTATTTCGCGTGATCCTGTCTCGAAGGCAGTGGTGACCACAGGAAGCTCCGTCAAGACAGCCTCGATCAAGGCATTTGGAAGCCCCTCGTAATTCGAAGAAAAACAGAAAGCGTCATGCCTGTCGAGTTCCCTGTACACATCGGCGCAGAACCCTTTCAGACTTATAGACCCCTCAACGCCAAGCGAATGGATTAATTCTCCAAGCTCCTCTTTGAGGGGACCATCGCCGAAGATATCGAGCGTGATATTTGAATGAACTTCCAGAGCCTTAGCGAACCCCTCAATCATCATTCTCTGATTCTTTTGATCGGCAAGTCGTCCGATTGTCATGAACCGTCGAATTTCACCATTTGGATTGTTTGCCTTTGGTGTCATTTCCACAATATTCGGTATGATGAACACGTTGCGATTCGTCAGCCGCCTATAATATGAAGCCTGTGCTTCATTCTGCGTCCAGATTGCCGAACATCGACTATAAACGTCATCCCTGATCAGGCGCTTGATCCTGCCTCTGCATCCATCTGTCGGATTATTCCGCTCGGTAGCAACAAGCACGCCATTCATTCCAAGTAAACCAAAGTACGTACATATGACCATCTCCGTACAAAACGGTATTACAAAATCAAAATGGCGTTGATAAAACAGCGACCTAACCGCTCTCGCATCCTCTATGTACTTCTCAAGCTTTCCAGCACCTCCGCTAATCCTGCTTAAACGAGAATAACGGACGCACACCCCTTCTGCGACTTCATATTCGGTGCCAAGCCGCTCATAGGAGTAGATGCACACAACGTGCCCCCGCCTAGCGAGAGCATTGGCAAAACGGAGCATAGCCCTCTCGGCACCACCGCCACCAAGCGCATAAGTAACAAAAAGAAAGGACCTCTGATATTCCGGATTCCCGCAAAAGGCCCTTGTTTCATCGCCCAATTCGATAACCGCCTATCCTAAACTATGTTAAGACCTGTCAATCGTGAGTGCAGTTCAAACATTCGTAAATAAAGGTTTGTTGAGATTGAGAATAACAACCAGCGGATGCGCTCAACACGTGCAACACGGTCATCAAAGCGCCAACGTAAAGATTCCCTCTTTAAAAATGATGTCAATCTATCCCAATCGTCAACAGACAAATATGAGTCTTTACCCACAGGGAGCATCCTAAAGATGCGCAACCAAGAGAAAGCAACTATATGTTCAATCGCATCGCGAGAAGCTTTCCCATCTTCGACCAAAAACTTTGCCAAGCGATTAATCTCGCACACTGCATCGTCATATTTCTTCTGATCTATAGTTCCGGTTCCGGTTATTGAACCTTGTCGAACAAGGTAGCCATAGACGACAGAGGTGCATACTGCGACCTTTTTAGCCCGAGCAATATACTGTGGGATAGTTGCAAGGTCTTCAAAGTTCTTGCCAACAGGAAAAGCGATACGCCCCATGCAGGAAACTCGGTAGAGTTTCCCGCATGAACTTATATTAAGTTCATGCGGGAAACATATCGCTTCAAGAGCTTCTTGGGAACTCATTACTCTGTATGCATTGTCAGACTTGAGGGCCACGAGATCTTCGCTTCGGGCAATCCTTTGAAATGAGCCCGTCACTATATCCGAGTCACTTTCCATCGCAATGGTGACTAAAGTTTCTATTGCCGTAGGCGTTAACACGTCATCGCCATCAAGAAATGTGACGTATTCTCCGGTAATACAGCGTAATCCAGCATTTCTTGCGGCAGATAGTCCGGCATTCTCTTGGTGTAATACAGTAATACGGCTATCCAAAACACAGGCTTTATCGCAATAATCTTGCGACCCATCTGTGGAGCCATCATCAATTAGAACAATCTCTAATTTCGTATATGTCTGATTTACTGCGCTACGTATGGTCTCAGGTAAATAGTCGATCACGTTGTATACAGGAACAACAACGGAAACAAGCGGGAAACGGTCATGCGCGTAATCTACTAATCTGTTGTCCATCTACTAATTCTTCCTCCACACCATCTTGTTCACGATGCCGGTGTAGCTCTGGACAAGCTTGATAACCTTCGCGGAAACGTTGCGATCCGCGTAGGCGGGCACCTCGATCCCGTCGTCGCCGTTGGCGTGCATGGCAACAACCAAGTCCACAGCCTGGAGAACCTCCTCGGTCGTGATGGACCCCACGCAGAACACGCCGGCGTCCATGGCCTCGGGACGCTCGGTCGAAGTGCGCACTGAGACGGCGGGAAACTTGAGGTACGAAGCCTCCTCGGGGAGCGTCCCCGAGTCGGAGACGACGCACAGGGCGTTGCGCTGCAGCTGGTTGTAATCAAAAAAACCCAGAGGCTTGTGCTGGATCACACGGCGATCGAACTTGAAGCCCCTCCGCTCGATCATCTTCGCGCTGCGTGGGTGGCAGCTGTAGAGCACCGGAACGTCATAGGCCTGCGCCATCGCGTTCACGGCGTTCATGAGGCTCATGAAGTTCGCCTCGATGTCGATGTTCTCCTCGCGGTGAGCGGAGAGCAGGATATAGCGCCCGACCTCCAGACCAAGATCTGACAGAACGGACGAATCCTCGATGCTCGGCATGACACGGTCGAGCACCTCGGCCATGGGGCTGCCCACCACGTAGGTGTTCTCGGGCTTCACGCCGCTGTCCAGGATGTATCGGCGCGCGTGCTCCGAGTAGCACAGGTTCACGTCGCTCGTTACGTCGACGATACGGCGGATGACCTCCTCGGGAAGATTCTCGTCCTTGCAGCGGTTGCCCGCCTCCATATGGAAGACGGGGATCTTGAGGCGCTTCGCGGAGATGACGCACAGGCACGAGTTCGTGTCGCCCAGCACGAGCACCGCGTCGGGTCGCTCGACGGCGAAGAGCGCGTAGGACTTGGAGATGACGTTGCCCATCGTCTGCCCCAGGTCGTCCCCCACCACACCCAGGTAGTGGTCCGGCTCACGAATGCCCAGGTCGTCGAAGAAGACCTTGTTGAGCTCGTAGTCGTAGTTCTGGCCGGTGTGGACGATGGAGAGGTCGAAGTACTCGTCGGCCTTGCGGACAACCTCGGAAAGCTTGATGATCTCCGGGCGCGTGCCCATGACGACCATGAGTTTGAGCTTGCTCATATCTATATCACCTCATAGTGGGGGTACAGGTCCCGGTGGGCGCGGACCCAATCGGCCATCTCGCGCACCTGCTCCGGGTAGGGCTTGGGACGATAGGTCGGCTCAAAGTTGGTGCGCACAAGCGTCTTGTCCAACTGGAGGCCTGCGTCGGGCACTATCTCCACGGAGCCGCCGCGTAGCTCTCGGTTAAAGAGCTTGAGTAGGTCAAATTTGCTGATGGAACCCTCAGGCACCATGTTCACAAGACCCGTCGCGTCTTCGCCCGCCTCGTGCTCCATGGCCTTGGCGAGCTCGAGTGTCGTGAGACCAGTCCAAATGGCACCGGTGTAGCCCTTGACGGGGCCGGGCTGCCGCATAAACCAGTTCAGCAGACCGATGCCCTTGGGGCTCATGTCCGGCCCCACGATGGAGTTGCGGAAGGTGAGGTTCTTGCCGTCGTTCAGCTCGCCCGCGGCCTTGGTGCGGTCGTAGGCGCTCTGTCCGTCGGGGACACTGCCCTCGGTGTAGGGACCGGTATTCCCGGCGAAGACGCAGTCGGTGCTCATGTGGAACACGCGGGTCGGGACCTTCTCAGTCGTGCGCACGAGCACATGCGGCAGCTCGCTGTTGAGCCGTACGGCGTCAGGATTGGTCTCGGCAGCCTTGTTAAGGACCCCCACGCAGTTGATGACGACGTCGTAGCCCCCCGAGGCGACCGTCTCGGACAAAAGCTGCTCGTCCCGTGCGTCGCCGAGAACCTGGCTGTCCAGGAACGACACGCCGCGCCGGGAGAAGCCGGTCACGTCGTGCCCCCGCTCCTTGAGGTAGAGGGAGATAAGGTGCCCCGCCATACCGGAGGCACCGAGTACCAGGAACCTCAACCTACTGCACCGCCTCGTGCTCGCGGCCCTCGAGGGCCAGCTGCACGTACTCGGC
>NZ_DAWDUX010000037.1:0-20798 GCF_052346665.1 Collinsella sp. | reverse complement strand
GAGGGACAGCTTGCGCTCTCTTGACTTGCGGAAATTCTTGGAGCTGTTGAGCCAGACCTCCCGCTCTCGACCATCAACCACAACGCGCGCGTGGATGAGGCGATATTCCAAGTGATCGATTTCCAAGAGCCGCATCAGACGTGCCGCGACGAGTTCGTTTATGCACTCGTGTCCATCAAACTCGATTCCGTTGTACCGAGGCAGCTTGTAGTAGATGGCACGCGCGCCCTGCCCCGTACGTGCCTTGAGGTACGTCCCCGCCGTTCCCGACGAATTGACGCGCTCGCCCCACTCAAGCGCCGTGAGGTCTTGCTCCTTTTGGACGATGTCATATGAACGCACCGTGCCTCCCCTCCTCACTATACTGCAGGTATATATCTTATATTATATAATCATACACCATGAAGAAAATTCAGGTCACGTACACGAAGTCTCTCAGTGGAATTACTAAGTCAGATTCCACCGAGTGCATACGCGCACAACATGGATCGCTCGATCCAAAGGTGCCCCTTCCCTCGTGCGGTCAGTCCTCGCTTCACCTCAAGCAGCGTTAATTTCCGCAGGTAGCGATAGCGCAAAACAGATTTTGCAGCGCCCCATGCAGGCTCCTGAGTATCATGTACAACAGATTCGATAGCGCACGCGGTGTGATCGCGGGACGCTTCTTCACGACCGGGAGGTGACGATGGACATCAGCAACCAGATCAAGACGCGGCGCGAGGCGATGGGCCTCTCGCAAGAGCAACTTGCCGAGAAACTCTATGTATCGCGTCAGACGATCAGCAACTGGGAGCGGGACAAGACGTATCCGGACGTCCAGAGCCTGCTCATGCTGAGTGTCCTGTTCGACACCTCCATAGACACGCTCGTGAAGGGAGACGTGACCGTTATGGAAGAGGCCGTTGAGAGGGACCGCAAGCGCATGGGAACGCGGATGCTGCGGCTGGCCGTGCTGATGCTCGCGCTGCTCGTATTGCCTTTTGCCCTAATATTCTCACCTGCGTTTGACTGGATGCGGGGGTATTGGGGCGTGGAGATCGCCGCCATAGTAACGCTCATCCCCGCAATAGGCGCCCTTGTTTTGAGTAACACCATAGAGAACATCAAGCAGGAGAACGACTTGGCCACCTATAAGGAGATCCTCGCCTTCATGAACGGCGAGGCGGAGATCGAGCGCGATCCTCGGGCCCTCCCCCGCCGCGGCTGGGCAGCGAAGCATCGTCATGCCTACAACGCGCTGACAATTCTCGCCGGCGGCGTCATCGGCGCGGCAATCGGCTACATCATTTGGGGGTTGCTGAACTAACCAGCCTGCCGGCGGGCCAGGCATCCGTCGATTGCCTATGGCTTCTCCGAAATTACCTATGGGCTCTTGCGGTATCCCCGCGACTCCCCCGAAATGTCTATGGGCCCCTTGCAATTGCCTATGTTGTTCAGCCGATTCAAGGGGCCCAAACGGAAGGAAGTCATGGGCAATCTTCCCGGCGTCGATGCCGGACCTCGATTAGAGCTTGCCCTCACAATGAGGCTCAGCGTCGTCATCGTCAATCACGATCAAGGCGATTCCACTGCCGAGGCTGCCAACGACCCAAGGAAGCCAGAACAAGCCGGAGACACCCTCGGACGCGCCCATGGCGGACGCGGCGAAAAGCCATACCAGCGCCACCATCGTGGCGACAAGCATGATCACCATGCAGGCCTTCTCCTTGCGGGCGGCGGTGCCGCGACGCCTGGGGTTGTTAGCGCGCAGGTACGCCTCGCGACTCTGTTGGTCGAGCTGCGCCAGCTCGTCATCGCTCAGCTCGACGGTCTCGAGCCACTCCTTGTTGTAGTCCGCAAGGTCCGTGCGCCCCCAGAGCATGCCCCAATGGACGATCATCCCGACACCGAACGCGACCAGCACCATCATCAGCGAATTGCCGTATACCTGCACGCTGGACTCAACCTCGAACAAACCTGCCACGGCAACCCCGAGCAGAATCACCGCGATGCCGGCCACGATTGCGATCGAGGCGCGGCGCCGAGCAGTCGCCTTCTCTTCCGCCGTATAGAAATCAGCGACGTAGGGGTGCGCCTTGGCAAATGCGGCGTGATCCATGCCCGCAGGAATGGTAAACGCGAGGCCGGCGGCAACGAACGAGAACGTCGCGAAAAGGACGATACCGTCCGAATGCATGACCTCATCGGTGAAGATGGCGGCCGCCGCACCGAGGATAAAGAGCACGACGCCGATCGCGATTTTGCGCGCGAAGGTGACCATGTGCTCGTCGTAACCACATACATCCGTAGCTGGACCGGCGGGAATAGCACAGACACCGGCGGAGGAACGTGCGCGTGCAGGTCCCGCAGGTTCACCAAGAGATGCATCCCGTGGTGCGACGGTCAACGGACCAGCGGACATATCGCCAACGGCGCCCTCCGTGGCCACACGCACCGGCGAGTAGCCGCCAAGATCATCCCGAGCGGGGACACCGTGGCGGGATACATCACCCTGCACCAAATCGTCCAGCGAGCACTCGAAGATCTGGCACATCTTGATGAGCTTGTCCATCTCCGGATAGGACTTCTCGGCCTCCCATTTGGTGACGGATTGACGGGACACCCCGAGCAACATAGCGAGTTGCTCCTGGGTCATATGGCGCTCTGCGCGAAGGTATTGCAGATTGGTGCGGAAGCTCATGATGGGTCCTCTCGTTGGCTGGGGCGAGAGTCCGAACGGCGCAATCCAACTCAATGCAGCGCCCGAACTCGACATCCAGCGTTTGGCGTTTTTCCTGCCGGCGACTTACACACTACGGTTGCCGCATGGCGAGAACCACCAACTTGGGGCTTCATTTTACGCAACTTGAAGGCACCCTGCGGTTGCAAACCGCAGGTAGATTGGCTAGACGTGAAATGAGGGTTCCCATGGCGAAGTTCACTGCAATGCTGTTCGCAGCTGCTGTGCTCGTTCTATCGATCACGCTACTTGTTCTTGCCGTTTTCTAACGGCCGAGGGGTGAAACTCGCCACTTAAGGGAACAGCCGCCCTGTGCCGGAGCGGCTGTTCGTGCGGGTTTCACCCCACTGCTTCTACTCCAGGAGGGCGTACGCCTCCCAAGTCACTAGTAGTATACCCGCTTTTCGGCGCCCCTGCACGCCACCCGCGGGTTTCTGGGCGGCGCCGGGCTACGCGAGCTCGACGCCGTTTTACAACGCTGCCGTCAAGGCGAGTCAATCAATCTAAATAACGAAGAACCTAGCCCTGATTTCGAGAACTGAGCACAAGGGCAATCGACCATCTTCATATCGGGTTTCAGCAGCTTGTATCCCATGTGAACTCAAACAGCCCTCACCAACGTTACAACCCGTTGCTTGCGGCAACGAGCCATCTGCGTGCAGCATTGCGGTAACGTAGGAGCCAGGCGAGAGAAAGGATCCGCCATGCTGAACGAGAACATCCATGCCCTCAGGAAATCGAAGGGCCTCTCGCAAGAGGAGCTCGCGCCCAAGCTGAACGTGGTGAGGCAGACGGTCTCGAAGTGGGAACGCGGGCTCTCGGTGCCCGATGCTGAGACGCTCGTCGCCATCGGAGGGGTGCTCGACACCCCGGTGAGCACGCTACTGGGTGAGACCGTACGCGCATCCGAGCCCGAGGGCCTGCAAGCGCTCTCCGAAAAACTCGAGGTGCTGAACGACCAGTTCGCACGGGCGCAGGAATCCAAGCGCCGTGCCCTGCACGCCCTTTTCATCGCAATCGCCTCCATCACGGTCCTTCTCCTTATCGCACTGGCGGCAATCGGCGGCTCGTATCTCGAATGGGATTTCTCCAATCCGGAATACGCGGTGGCAGGAACGATGCTCCATGGATTCGAGTGGGTCTTCGCTCGAATGGCACCAATCATACTGGCGGGGTCGATCGCGGGTGCAATTGCGTCCCGCAAATAAGGTCCTTCATCGCTTTCGTGATCGATTTACCATGGGCACCGCCTCGCAATGGGCAGCACATTGAACAATGACCACACAAAAAAGAGGTTTTTCGTATTGTTTTTCCGTTCC
The DNA here is from genome assembly GCF_052346665.1 of Collinsella sp. NCBI lineage: Bacteria > Bacillati > Actinomycetota > Coriobacteriia > Coriobacteriales > Coriobacteriaceae > Collinsella > Collinsella sp. Next base: position 16,760 of record NZ_DAWDUX010000037.1, on the reverse strand, counting down.
GCCAAGTACAGAAGCGCAGTAAGGCACAAAAGCGCAGGAAAAATGAGGTGATTAACATCTTATACTTGACGATTTCCAAAATTAGTACGAAAAACCTCAAGATCATGAATCCGATTAATGAAATCATGCATTTGAAGAGCTTTAAGGGTGAGCTTCGACATGGAAAACCGGATGCAATGCGAATCAGCGCAGAACCGACCACGCCCGCAACAAAGCGTTGCTCGACCATCAAGGTGCATCGCGGGATAATCGCAGGCAAGCGGCGGGATCAAACCCCGCCGCCCACGCCCCGATCAAAGGAGACCCGCCATGATTCTGCTTAAAGACGCCCTGGCCCAAGCCCGACGCGAACGCGGCCTCACCCAAGAAGAACTCGCCGCGCGCCTCTACATCACGCGCCAGGCGGTCAGCCGCTGGGAGACCGGAGCGACCGAGCCCGGCATCGACATGATCAAGCTCATCGCTCGCGAGCTCGACGTCCCCGTGACGCGCCTGCTCGACATGCCCGAGCACTACTGCCAGAGCTGCGGCATGATGTTCACCGAACCCGACCAGCACGGACATGAGGCGGACGGCACCGAAACCGAAGACTTCTGCCGCTGGTGCTACGACAAGGGCGCGTATACCTACGAGACCACCATGGAAGAGATGATCGAGGACTGCGCGCCGCGCATGGCTCAGAACATGGACTGGTCCGTGGACGAGTGCGCGTCGCTCTTGGGGGCGATCTTGCCCAATCTGCGCAGGTGGAAAGCAACGGATAAGTAAGGCACGCGCTAACGCAAGCATCACCTTGAAATCATTTAGGACGAGATGCTTCTTGCAATAGGCAACGACACGGCAATGCCCACCACCGCAGACGCAAGCACGGCGCAAAACACCCAAGTGGTGCCGGCAGGGGATGCAGCGGGGGCAAGCATTCCGCATACAGCGGTGGATACGGCTCCGCCAAACCCCCTAAAGAACATCGCCGTGGATGTTGCCTTGCCAGCGTCGCGAGCGTCCGCCCCCGTCTGCGCCGATAGATTGGAAACCGGCATTCCCACGCCAACGCCCAGGCCAAGCGCCGCCGCGAGCAATGTAACCAGAGGTGCGGTCAGGCTTTGTGCCCTAACAATGAACGCTGCAGCCGCAGTTAAGATCACGAACGAAGATGTCACCGCAAGCGCCCGAAGCCTGCCATTCTTCCTGAACAGGGCACCCGACACATTACTTCCAAGCATGAGGGCGAGCGTCATGGGAATGAGTGCCGCACCCGATGAAGCGGCGGCGATACCCATCGATTCTTGCAAAAGCCTCGGCAGATACGTCACGCCCGCCATGAGCGCAAACTGCACACAAAAGCCCGAGATGAATCCTGCGACAACCCTAGGGCGGCCGAACAGTCCCATGGGAATCACGGGAGCACTCGCAGCAGCCTCAATCCTGTACAGGACAAACGTGAGGATAACAAATACCACTATAAGAGCAGCTGCCTGGGGCGACGCCAAGGGGAACGCGTCACCCGCCAAACTGAACACAGCAACAAGGCTCAATACGCTCAACGATGCTAGCACGCTTCCTGCCGCATCGAATTGCGCCGAGCGGGGCCCATCGCCCCTACCTGGCAGACTGCTTGACGATAGCGCAAACGCAACAATCGCAATCGGAATGTTCACAACGAATATGACATGCCAGGACAGCCCTTGGGCAACGGCCCCTCCAATCACGGGTCCTATTACGCTCGCCACACCGTACATGGCAGACGCCACTCCAAGATAGGGACCCCTATCGCGCGGCGAAAGCATCATGGCAGCGGCTATGAAGACGCCGGCTTCTAGCAAGCCGCCGCCAATTCCCTGAAGCAAGCGAAGCGCAGCTAGCACCTCGATGGTAGGTGCCACGGCACACAGCGCAGACGCTATGGCAAAGAGAGTCAGGCCGAACGCATACGTTCGCTTCAAACCGAAATGAAACGCAAGGCCGCCGCATAGGAGTGTGGACACAGTGCTTGAAGCAAGATATGCAGTCATAGGCCAGGCATAATGCGCCGCCCCACCTAAGGCAGCCGAAATCGTTGGCAGTGCCGTTGCCACCACGGTGGAATCAAGCGCAGCTGTGAACAAAGCGAGCATGAGTCCCGCCATCATCAACCCGCCAACAGATTGATGGACCTCACCGGCACAGGGTTCTTTCATTGTTGTATTCCTCCTTCTCCTCGTCCTCATGAACGAACCATGCGGCAAACCCGCAACGAACAGAAGGAAGGATGGCTATGCACCGATCCGCTTCGAGATGGGCATCCATATCTCGCTACGATATGACGTGGACGAGAAATCGCCTTGCGGATACACCTCGATGCTCACGTCTCCCGATAGCTTGTATCCTGACGAGGGCAACCACTCGGAGTAGATCCTGCGATAGCACTCCGCCGTCGCCGTGTCGCAGGGGCCCGTACAATCGAACACGGCCCAAAGACCGGATGGAACATGCATCTCATCCGCCCATACCGGCGCCTCACGTGACGACGCGACGGCTATCTGGTAGCTTTGGCCATCGTCCTTTGACACGTTGACCCCGAGGATTCCTTGAGGCCCTGACCCATCCGCCAGCGCGACAAGCCGCTCGATAACCCCATCTTGCGAAGCTCTCTCCCAAAGATTGCTCAAGCTTTCTCTGCCCGAAGAGGACATCTGAACCAGCGGGTCACCTTGAGCAGCTCCACAGGATGCGGATACTCCCACAAGGCGCATCCCCTGCTGGGGCACAACCCTCCACGGCAAGGGCTCCGCACCCGTAACGGTAAGGGCGAACGTGCACCGCGGAAAGACGAGAAGAGGGGCGCCGGGGCACCTCGCCTCACTGGGAGACATGCCTAAGACCTCTTGAAATGCTCGATTGAACGCCGTTGGCGAAGAGTAGCCATACCGCAGTGCCACATCGAGCACACGATCGCCCCTTGACAGATCGAGCGCGGCGCACGACAAACGACGTTTGCGCACGTACTCCGCCAGCCCCATCCCCGCAAGATAGGAAAAGATCCTCCGGAACTGCCCTTCGGTACAAGACGCAAAAGACGCCGCACGCGCAATATCGACATCGCCATCAAGATGCCCCTCTATGTAGTCCACAGAGGCATTCAACCCTTCTATCCAGCCCATAGGGTCACCATCCTTCCGAAAACAAGCATGAGGCAATGTGATTTTTCAATCCTCGCATTAATAGAGCAGATTATGCGAGCTCACTCGAGAGTCCGGCTGGGGCGCCACCTTCCGCTCATCCAGGCAGGCCAGCCACGTCCCGCGGACAGAGGCAGGAACTGCTTACTTGCCGCGATGCTTGCGGCGCTTCCTTTCACGCCGGTGTTCCCAGCGCGAACGCGCTTCATCCTGGCGCCGCGCCGCTCGCTCGCTTCGCGATTCGTCCTTCGCGCGCTCCCGCTCGCGAGCGAGCGCAAGTTGCGAAGCTGTCGATGACCCATGCCGGCGCATCGCCTTGGCCACCTCGCGCGCACGACGCTTGGGGTTACCAGGGATCCGCCCGGCACGTGGCCCAACAGGCTCCGTCTCCGCACTCAGGCGCAGGCTCGGCCAACGCTCAAGCACCCACGTATAGACCTCTTCATTCGAAGGCTCGGCGCCAAACACCACGCGCGCAACGCTCAGCATGCCGTCTTCGACATGCTCGACCACGCCCACCCAAAACTGACCGTCATGGTAGACCGTCAGGGTCGATGAGACTTCCCTCTTCCGCATAGCCGCGACCTCCTTCTATGTAGGGCTACGCGAAGAAGGGACAACCAAGGAGGCAGGTTACTGGCAGGCGAGCGCCCGCGGCCCGACTACCCGACGGGCACTGTGTTTTTATCTTCGATGGGTATCAGTATAGCGCCACGAGACTCGCCATTTAAGGGAACAGCCGCCCTGGCAGGAGCGGCTGTTCGTGCGGGTTTTACCCCACTAGGTCAATCCAGGAGGGCGTACGCCTCCCTAGTCGCTACCAGTATACCCGCTTTTCCGGCGCCCCTGCGCGCGCGTCCTGCCGTATTGTCAAACGCCTCCGTCCAAGCTCCGGAGCATATCGGAGATGCTGCGGGCCATTTCATCCGAAGCCTCACGGATGACACCAATCCAACGAGAAGGGCTATCCACACCGACCGATGAGTCGCCGATTGACAAATCGTCGGACACGTCAGAAGAAATCGCCGTCTCCGCTTCGAGTACGTCGCAGGCACTCGTGATCGCCATTAAAGGGGTTTTAAGCTCGTGGGAGGCGGAAAGGACGAACCTCCTCTCGCGCTCGCGAGCCTCCATAACGGGTCGCAGCGCCCGTGTTGTCGCGAAAGCCGCCACCGCCGTTGCACACAACACGATGACCGCCCCGGAGGAGATGCATCGGAGGATGAGCGAGGCAGCATATTCGCCATGGGACGTCACATCGAGAAACGTGTAAACACGCATCTCAGTTGGAGCGGCCTCGACCGCCGCAACGTTTCCATTCGAAACCGTCACGGCACCATTCTGGGCACCGAGGGGCTGCCAAAGGCCGATCCACTTGCGCCCGTCAAAAGAGAAAGGCTGGCTTCCGACCTCATCACGAAGACTCACGAGCTGCGTCACGACGCTTTCAGAGAGGCGATCGACAGCCGCCGCTCCCCCACACTCCACCGCAACTGCCTCGCCCGGCTCGTCCACGGCAACCCGGCACCATGAAATGTCAGGGCCGGTAACGACCAAACCTGACGTTCCATCTGCCTCGCTGCCCGCACCGGCCCGCTCGATGACAAACGGCTGGTTTGAGAACTCCTCAAGCATATGCCTGCGCGCCGTCATATCCGCCCTGATGAGCGGCACCGCGAGTAGCGTCATGCACGCTGCGGTGCACAGAGCGACGAGGATGGCGGAAACCACGACGATGCGTCGGCGGAACACCACGAGGTCCCTAGGCATCTTCATGCTTGGCCTCCAACACGTAGCCGATTCCACGAATGGCGCGAATTGAAACCGGGGCCCCGAGGACGGCGATCTTGGAACGAAGCAGCGAGACCTGCGTCTCGATCCTACCGGCGCTCGTCTCCCCCTCGGCACCCCATGCAACGGCCGAAACCTGCTCCCTATGCACCGGAGTCCCCGCATGGCGCATCAACGCTTCGAGCACCAGGCCCTCCTTAGGCGTAAGAACGCAAGATCCCTCACCATACGTCAACTCGCGGGAATCGGGTGCATAGAGCATGCCGAGCGCCTCAATCACTGTGGACGGATCCGTAATGCCACGACGCCTCAGAACGGCGCGCAGCCGCGCCAGAAGCTCCTCGACATGGAAGGGCTTGGCAAGATAATCGTCCGCGCCAAGGTCCAGGCCGCGCACGCGATCGCGCACGTCGCCGCGGGCCGTGAGTAGAATGACGGGCGTGGCGTCACCACGTGCGCGCAACTCCGATAGAACGGAAAGGCCGTCCTTGCCGGGCAGCATGATATCGAGTACCACGGCATCTACAGGAGCCACGGCAAGACGCGCGAGCGCCGCTTCGCCATCCGGCACCGCCTCCACTTCCCACCCGGCGAGCTCGAGCGCCCGGGAAAGCGGCTCCCGGATGAGCCGTGCATCCTCTACCAGCAAAAGCCTCATATAAGCCCCTCTACAAGGGCGGCGCAGACCACATCGGCCCGCGCCGCCGCAACAGTCCGTAGCGCCTATTCCGCGACGTCGACGAATACCCGCACATCGGGCACGGGCACAACATCGGTGCCGTCCTCGACCCAGCGAACAACATCGAACTCCACGCCTCCATCGGAACGCGGCGTCGCCTCGCCCAAGCCGATCACGATTCCGCGGGTCCCAGGCGCCTCTTCATCGGCAACGGCAAACGCGGGCGAGAGCATCCCGAGAGCCGCAAACACCGCCACAGCCAAACCCGCAGCAGCCAGTGCCAGCTGGCCCATATTCTTCATCTTCACCCTCCAAACATACAGCGTCCATGACGCACGGCTAGGATTGGAGATCTCCATGACCTCATGGTAGAAGGCTAAGCTATAGGATTGCTTTACATCTGGAAATAGGGAATGCAATTGTTGGCGGTGCCAGCGAACAAGCGTGTCATAGTATAGAACAGCTGTTCGTATTTTATGGTACTATAGAGATAGCGACATGGGCGGTGCCCTCCGAGTCCTTGCAGGGGGTTAGGAGGGTTCCCATGGCGAAGTTCACCGCGCTGCTGCTCGCAGCTTCCGTGCTCGTTCTATCGATCGCGCTTCTTTATCTTGCCGTTTTCTAGCGGCCAAGGGGTGAAACTCGCCATATAAGGGAACAGCCGCCCTGTGCCGGAGCGGCTGTTCGTGCGGGTTTTACCCCACTGAATCTGTTCCAGGAGGGCGTACGCCTCCCTAGTCGCTACCAGTATACCCGCTTTTCCGGCGCCCCTGCACGCCACCCGCGGGTTTCTGGGCGGTGCCGGGCTTCGCGAGCCCGGCACCGTTTTCGACAATCGAACCTCGGCATTTCGACAGAACAACTCGGCGCAGCCCCTCCCCGCAAAGAAAACCCACTGCAATCTACTTGCCACACCTTGCCGAATTCAAAACGAAGCGGTTCTCGCCTCGTTGCAATTCGCATCGATGTCACCTACCGTTGAGGAACCTGCATCCGGGCACTCGGCACGGCGATTCCAAGGGGGCGCAATGAACAGGAAAACGGCTCTCATCGCGATAGCGGGCACTCTCGCCGCTCTTGGCATCCTGGTGGCGCTCGTCGGCCCCTCCGGCGGAAACGTGAAATCGGTCGAGCGCATCGCGCAGGCGACCGATCTTTACAGCAAAGACGACATAGACGATGCGTTCAATGCCGTCGAATCGGAATTCGCCTCAGGTTTCAAGGGATGCACGCTTGATGAGCTTCGCTATGACGACGAGGTTGAGTCCGAATTTCTGGACGAAATGCTCGCGCATGGGCAAACGGGCGAAGGGGACCTCATCGTCGTGTTATCCGAATTCACGACCGACTGGCGGGCAGCTGACGAGGGTTTCTCGCCGAACGACCAATACGAAGGCTGGCAATGGATTCTCAGCAGGCCTTCGCGAGACGCCCCATGGAAGGTTGTCGACTGGGGCTATTAATGGCGCCGCGGTAATGCATCGCGCTGCCATCGCCCCGCGCAAACCGAAACACGCCCGCTAGAGCGCGTCCGTGTTCAGGCCGTCAAAGTTAAAGTCCCCTTGATCGGAGTCATAGATGAAGAGTGCCTCGATGCCCAGGTAGTCATCTATCTCCCCCGACATGGATTCCTCGGAGCAGCGGCCCAGGAAATGAAGGTAGACCTGGGCCATGACCTCACCGCCCTCGTCCCGCACGTCGACAGACGCCAGATACCACTCCCCCGTCATCTCCTTCACGCAGGGGAAGATGTCCTCGTCCATCCAGTCATCCGCGCTTAGGTACTCAGCACATTCCCCGATAGCCCTCTCGATCAGGTCCCTTCGGTGGTCGAGATAAAGCCTTTTTAAATCGTTGGATTCGAAATGCGTCTCAGGCTGCAGCCTCCGACCGTAGGTCACGTATTCGTTCCGCGGGTTCGGATGCGGCATGATTATTTCCTTGAATGTGAGCGGATTCCCCATGGCCCATCGCCCTCCTCTGCGGTCGACTCCGTTTTCTTCCGAATCTAGCACAGAAAAGGCCCCTCCACCGTTATCCAGCCGGACGGCGAGGTGGGCGGCGAGGACCTCAGCCGGCCTTCACGGCGTACGTCGCCCAGAAGGTCGGAATGTTCAGGTCGTGCAGACGACCCTCGCCGAATGTGTCCTCGTAGCAGTCGACCAGCTGGAAACCGGCTTGCAACTGGCCTCGAATCTGCTCCTCAAGCGTATGCGAGAACTGGATGCCGTCCTCCACGGGGTCGAGCGCCGCCATGTGGTCGGGATTCTTCAACGGGTTGAACGGCAGGCTGTACACCGCCCGCTCCTCAGCGTCGTCGAACGCGTACCCGAAGCCGTTGTCGAGGCCCGCCAACAGGCGACCACCGGGCTTCAAGATGCGATGGCACTCGCGCCAGAGCGGCTTGACCTCTTCTATGTAGCAGTTCGAGACGGGATGGAAGATGAGGTCGAACTCCCCGTCCGCAAAGGGAAGCGGACGGGACATGTCGCCTCGAACGATCTCGATCTCATACCCCTCGCGCTCGGCGACCATCCGCTCGGATTCCAGCTGACTGGGCGTGTAATCGAACACGGTGCACCGCGCCCCGAGAGCGGCGAAGATGGGCATCTGCTGACCTCCGCCGCAGGCGAGCCCCAGTACGCGCAGGCCGGATAGGTCGCTCGGATACCATGCGGGCGGAACGGGCTTGGTGGGGGTCAGCAGCATGCGCCACTCGCCCTGCTGGGCCTCGAGGTATTCCTCATGGCTCAAGGGGGTACCCCACTCCCAGCCCTGCGCGTTCCACCCGTCGATGGCACGAGCGTTCACGTCGGCGTAGTTTTCTGTGGTTATATCCGTCACAGGCAGGTCCTTTCAATTCGGGACGTCGCATCGATCACGACACATCGACACCCTCCATGTGCAGCAGGCCAAAACGCACGAGCAGCGTCTCGCACACGCGCAGCCAGTAGAGGGCCGCGGCCAGTACGACAACGTACAGGACGATCGAATCCTGCAGAAGCGATCTCGCAATCCATACGAGGATGAGAAGCGGCGACATGAGCAGCGCGAGTGCCATCAGGAAGGCGGCGACCCTCCCCGCCCCGCCCATCGGGGCCCATTCGAACTCCGCCCCACATGAGCACCGCCTCGACATGACGCCGAACTTGACCGGCACCCTCCGCCCGCAGCGGGCGCAGGTCATCTCCCCCATCATCGACGGGCCTTCCGAGCCGAGGCGCCGCGAAGCTCCGCGCAGACGGCCCCCACCAAGCGGGAGAGCGAATCGCCGTCATCTGAATCGACGAGCCTCATCGGCCTCGCGCCCTCGTAGGGGACGGCGGTCGCGCCCAGCGCCGATGCGGACGCAGGGGTCTCCTTGATGAGCAAGCGATCGTCGTAAACACCACCGAACAACGTGCCCTCCGAGTAGAGGAGGTACTCCCCCATCATCTTCCTCGTGGTCAAGCCCTCGACACCCGAGAGAAGGTCGAGGACATAATCGAGATAGCCTTGCGAAGACGCCATGACAGCCTTCTTTCTTCGAATCCGTTAGCCCCGCTCGACGATCGCGCCGTAGCCCGTGTGCGGCAGGCACTCCACAGCCAGTCTGAAGACGGCGTATTCCATCACCCGCTCACCTCCAGCCCTGACAGAACCTCGGCGCGGAGGCGCTCCATGCGGGGCGTGAGCGGCTCAAGTGTAGGATCGCCCGCCAGGCGCGCCGCCTCCTCGGCAGACCCGTGCAGTAGCTCGCACTCGGCGAGATAGAGCTGCCAGTTCGCACGCTGTTGATGGCAATCGGCCAGGGCCATGCGCTCGCGCATGCGCGCGGCGTCGGCGGCGTCCCACTCGGCGGGCGGGCGCACCAGTACGGCGTAATCGGCAACCTGCAGGTCGGCGGAGGCTCGGTTGCGCGAGCCCTCCTTGAAGTTCTTCCGGAACGTCGAGAGCCTCGCCAGCGCATCGCGCGCGCCCTCGAGCTCGCCCACATCGATCCGGCTCAAAAACTCGATCTGCATGGCTCGGAACCACCTGACGTTGTCCTTGCGCTTGAAGGTGACGGACTCGAGGCGGCGCAGGGCGCCGGCGCTATCGAGCTCAAGGTAGTCGCAGTACGCGAGCTCGATGGCGATGGTGTTCGCGGAGCGACCGGAGCGGTCGCGGGCAGAAAGCACATCGAGCACCGCGCGATAGCGGGCGGGGTCGCAATCCTGGGAGACGACCTCTCCGAGCTTGAGGAACAGTGCGCCCATGCGCACGCGCGCGATGAGCACGATGGCGAGCAGGAGGACAAAGCAGACGAGGTAGAGCGCGAAGTGGCCCTCCTCGACAAACCAGATCATCGCAACGAGGTTGGCGAGAATCAGCGCGATGGACTGCGCCTTGATCGCGCGCACCCGCTTGACATACGTGGCAACGGTCTCTTGCGCATCCAAACCCCAGTAGGAGGAGCGCCCGTCACCCGACGGCGAGACGTTGTCGATGCGGTTGGGCTCCGGCGCCGGAGCGGGCGGGGTCGGTAGGTTGCTCATGGCGGTCATCTCCTCGCTATGGGTTTAGGGGATTGTACCCCCTCCGGGATTGCAGGCCACCGCGCCGGCGTTTCAGCTGGCAAGACAAGCGCGGCCGCCACCTTCAATTGGCAGGGCGGGTGGCTCGCCTCACAGCTTCAAATGATCGAACCCCGGATACCCGCGCCGCAGGGCCTTGTTGAACTGCCGCTTGAGGCAGCCCGCCTGCAGATACCACGCCGCATACAGGGCAAGGCCCTCGACGACGAGCATCGCGATGAGGACGGGCACGGAGCTCTTGGTCATCACCAACATGGCATCGAAGGCGGTAAAGAGCGCGAGCACGCCGCCCGTCGCCCTCGTCCGCTCCTCGATTTGGCGCCTCAACTTGCAACGCACGCCCTCGATCTCCATCTCGGAATACGCGGAGGATTCCAAGCCTCTCCTGATTTCATCATCAAGCGTGGCCTTATACAGCGAGAAGAGCATGTGAGCCCCTTTCCAAAACGGTCAGTCGACGAACCAGAGCCAGATGAAGAACACGAGGTACGGGACGCTCGCCAGGTACAGGGCACCCGCGGCGACCACGAACCCGGGCCGGACGCCGGCCCCTCCCCTCACGCGGCGGACCTCCCGCACCGTGAGAGCGACGGCGATCGCCAATCCGCCGACAGCCAGCGCAGTCATGCCGAGCGAGAGCGCCGCCAACCCCATCGCGGCGGCCATGACCGGGGCCATGAGTAGGGCGCACCCGCAGCCCCCGGGGCTGTACAGGCGCGCGGACGAGCGGACCGGACGACGGCACCGTTGACACGCGACGAGAGTCGGCCCCGCCGGACAGCCGCTTTTGAGCGTCGACCGGGCGTGAGGGGACTCCGCCGCAGGAGCCGTTCTCTCAGTCGCGCGCTCCATGGCCGCCCCTACTCGATTCGGTCGCCCGCGGTGGCGGGGCCGTCCACGTCGCGCGCGCCCACGAGGGTGCGGGTCTTGGGGTACCAGCGGACCTCGGCCATGGGCTCGTCGAGGACAAGCGCGACCTCGGGCCAATCGGCGGCGTTCACGCTGAGCCGCGCGTCCACATGGTGGTTCGCCACCGACTCCCCGTCTCTGTAGAGCGAGACCTCGAACGTGGTGGGCGACAGCGCCGCCCCGCGGCCCCTCGGCTTGTTGATCTCGGCCTCGTAGAAAGCGAAGGTCCCCTGCTCCCAGCCGCCGTTGAGGTCGTCGAGTATCTCGCTGCAGGAGAAGGCACCACCGGCGATCGAGATGACGGCGAACACGCCGCAGAACGCCACGATCGCGGCGGACCCGGTGTGCTTGTAGGAGATGGGGTCCTTCTTGCGATGGCGGCGGTAGACGAAGGGGATTGCGCCGAAGGCGACCATGAGCGCGAGCCCGAACACACCCGTGGTGTCGGCCGAGGAGAGCGCGCCCATGGCGAGGATAAACGGCACCACGTAGCAGAGGAACCCGAGCCCTATGCCCTTGATCTCGCGGGCGAGGACGGCTGAGTCGACGTGCCTGCGGTGCATGCGCTGCAGGTAAACCATGGGCGTGAAGCACAGCATGGAGATGCCGAAGAGGATGAACCCGACGCCGGCCGATGCGCGGTTGTACAGCGCCGCCGCCCCGACGCTCGTGGCGAAGCGGCCGTAGACGAGCACGCCGAACGCGGTGAAGAGGAAGACGCAACCGATGATGGCGACGGCTCCCTGCTTGCGGTCCCTCGCGGTGGTGAAACGTCCCATGCTTCCTCGCTCACGTCGATGCGGCCCGGTCCGTCCCCGGGCCGATAATTCAGACGAATCTAGCACAGGGCAAACCGACCCATGGCGGAGGTTCGGTAAAGGGCGCGGAGGGGTCGGCCTGCGCGAAACGGAATCGAGGCAAATGCTCAAGCCAATTATGCCAACTTTCCGGCGCGCTCACGTATTGTTGATAGAGGGAGATATCGCAAACCGGTCCCTCGCACATCGAAACCACCCGAGAAAGCGAGGTGAGGGCATGGGAGCTTGGCTTCTTGAGCTTTTTCGTATTCAAATCGGAAAACGCCAAGTAGCACCAACATAAGATGCGCAGTCACCTGCACTTTTGCCGCACGAGATACCCGCCGTACTTCGCGAGTTCAAAAATGGATACGAAAAAGCTCAACTAAAGGCAATGCACAAGAGATTTGGCAGCTCGAGTCATCTCGAGGCGGTAAGGTGAACTTGGAAAAGGACAAACATGTTCGACTCCAACGAAGGGAGCGCAGATGATTCTCTCGGAACAGATCAAGCTTGGACGCAAACAACTCGGGATGTCGCAAGCCGATCTCGCCGACGCCATCTGGGTGTCAAGAAACACCGTCAGCAACTGGGAACGGGGCGATACCACGCCTGACATTCAAAGCCTCGTGCTGATGGGCGCGCTCTTCGGGCTCTCTCTCGACGAGATGGTGAAGGGCGACGAGCAGGTGATGGCCCAGGCGCTCGAACGCGACAAGAATCACCTCCTCATTGCAGGAGAGACGTTCAACCCTGGAAATCGGCAAGCCGCCGACTGGAACCATACATCCACGCTGGGCCTCTTCGAACTTCGCTCGACGGGCGGGCCCGCACACGGCAAATTCGAGGATGCCGATGTCACCGATTCACACGGGCTTGCGTATCGCCTGGTGCGCATCGCGACGCTATTCAGCAGAAGCCTTTACCACATCTTGGATGAACATGGGTACAAAGTTGGCTCTATCACACGCAGACACGCTCTCCAGCACCCCGTCTTCCAAGTACGCATGGAGGGATTCGACCGAATCCAACTCCGTCGCGAGACCCGCATCGACAACGGCTACAAAGACGTCATACGGTTCGACGGCGGCGGCGTCGGCGTGGAAGGCAACCTCATGGGGGACGAGTTCTCGATAGCACGAAACAACAGCGCAATCGCCCACATCAACGCACGTCGGGCCCTCAACCGGACCGCATATGGCATCGAAATCGTGGACGATGCTTCGGCTCCCCTCGCACTCGGCGTGACGTTCGCGATCTTGATGCTCCGCGACTACGACCGCGTGTGGGTGCGCGGCGCGGGCAAAGCTTCTATCTGAACCTTTGAATGGCCGGGACTTTGCGAATTGCGGTACATTTCCCGGCCATGCGTCCATTTCAACCCAGCTACATCATCTTCCCCTGGCAATGCCCGCGCACAAGCGCGGGCATTACTCTCACGTAAAAATACGCGTTCGATTCAACCATTAGGTAGTTGACGCCTTATACTATGCGCCGTATAGTATCGGTCGAAGGGAGATATCATGGATGCTCAGATGAAGCGCGGCTTCCTCGAGATGTGCGTGCTCGCATCGCTCCAGGAACGGGACTCTTACGGCTACCAGATCGTGAAGGACGTGCCCGACATCCTGGGGCTCACCGAGTCGACACTGTACCCGCTGCTCAAGCGCCTCGAGAAGGCCGAGTGCTTGACCGCCTACTCCGTGGAGCACAACGGCAGGCTGCGCAAGTATTACCGGCTCATGCCCGCAGGCGAGGAGCGCATCGCAGAGTTCCTATCAGAGCAGGCGGACATCATGTCGATCTACGATTTCGTGAAACGAGGCGCACACGCATGACCAAGCAGGAATTCCTCTCCGAGCTCGAGCGGGCGCTGGGTAAGCTGCCGCACGCCGAAGTCGAGCAGGCGCTCGCGTTCTACGACGAGGCCATCAGCGACCGCATGGAGGACGGTCTTTCCGAATCCGAGGCGGTGGCAGACCTGGGCCCAATCGATGAGATCGCGGCGCAGATCGCCGCCGAGACGCCGCCCATACCGCGCGCCATCGCGCGGGCCAACACCGGCAGCCGCACCCTGAACATCGTTTTGCTCGCGGTGTTCTCCCCCATCTGGGTGCCCGTCGTGCTTGCACTCGCGGCTGCGGCGCTTGCCGTGTACGTCGCGATTTGGGCGGTCATCGCTGCGCTGTGGGCCGTCGACGCGGTCCTCGTGCTCATGCCCTTCGCGGGAATCGCCGCGCTCACCTCGACCCTGGGAGGCGGGATGCCGTTGCCCGGCATCTTCGTCCTCGGCCTCTCGCTCGTGTCGAGCGGCTTCGGGCTCATCGCCTCCTTCGCCGTGTTCTGGGCAAGCAAGCTGCTCTTCCAGGCAACGCGAGCTTTCGCGCGCTGGATCGCGAGCCTGTTCGTGCGCGTGAGCGGCGAAGGTGACGGCGACACGCCCAATAGCGCAAAGACCCACGGCGCCCCGAGCATGCCGTCGGCCGCCGAGAGCACCCGCCCCGGCCAAGCCACCCTCCCGGAAGGAGGCGTCCACAATGCGTAAGGCGCCCAAGATCATCCTCATCGCCGCCGCGGCGCTCATCGGGACCGGAACCGTGCTCTCGTGCGGCGCTTGGGCGGCGGCCGGATTCGACACCGCCCGCCTGTCCACCGTGAACTACGACTGGCATCAAACGGTAAGCGCGCTCGAAGACGAAGCGACTTCGCCGCACAAAAGCATCGTCATCACGTCCGAATTCGAGAACGTCCTCCTCGAACCCGCCGACGGCGATGCCATCGAACTCGAGTATTGGACGGGAAACTGCCAGAGTGTCTCCGTTGAAGACACTGACGGTGTGCTCAAGATCGACGTCGACTCGCAGCCCATGGAGGGCGTCATGATCGACCTCTCCCCTGCTGAGGCCGGCGGCGTCGACGACACTACGACCGTAGTGCGCGTGCCAGCCTCGTTCACCGGTGAGATCGAGGTGCACTCCGATTCGGGCGATGTCGTTGCGACTAACGTGCACGGGCTCGCCGGGCTGCGAGCTTCCAACAGCAACGGAGACGTCGTGGCGAAGAATGTCTCCGCCGCCAAGCTCGACGCGATCAACGAGAACGGAGACACCCTGCTCTCCGGCGTCGAAGCCGAGGCGGTCCTCGCGACCAACTTCAACGGTGACATCTCGCTGGGAGGAGCCACGGCACGCAAGGCCCAGGTCGTAAACGAGAACGGTGACATCATGTTGGTGGACACGGCGCTGCAGGATGACCTGCTGTGCGAATCCGTGAACGGGGACATCTCGGCGCAGAGGCTCGACGTCACCGCGAGTCGGATTGAGAGCGTGAACGGGGACATCTGCCTGTCGTACCTGGGGGCAGAAGACTCCTACCACATCGACACCCACACCAACCAGGGCGACATCGTGTCGCCGCAAGGTGCCGACGACGCCGCGCGCACCATTAGCGTCGACAGCAACCTGGGCGACATCCAGATCAACTTCGCCTCGAAATAGGAATCAGCCCTCACCTCAATTTAGGGACAGTCCCTAAATTGAGGTGATCGCGCTCGCCCTCTACGCGCACATGCAGCGATAACAACGGGCCAGCCCTACTCCCTCACATGCTCGATCAGATACTCGCGCATGTAGGGGATCGCAAAGCTGACCATGCCGTATGACGGCGCCTCGATGAGCGCCGCATCTACGAGGCGGCGACGATAGGTGCTCACGGACGTGGGGGCGACCCCCATCTCGCGCGCGATATCGCCAGACGCCACGGGTCCAGACCCACATCGCGCCATGGCCGCAAGGTACTCGAACTGCCTGCCCGAGACGCGCCTGAGCGCCGGTTCGATCACCATGTTGTCGAAGCTCTTGCGCGCCGTCGCGATGCCCTTTTGCGCATCGCAGAGCTCAACCGTATCGGAATCGCGGCGCGATGCGGTTTGCCACGTGTAGTAACCGACAAGCTGGACCATGAAGGGATAACCGGCAGCGGCGGCCGTGAGCAAATCGGACACCCCGGGTGCGACGGACTTGCCCGCGCGTACCATCGTGTCCTCAAACGAATCTCCGACCTCAAAGTCCATAAGGCGCTTGAGCTCAATGTGTTTTGCCCGCTGCAGAAACGTCAGAGCCTCGTCGACCACGACGCCGTCAACAGAAGCGGGAAGCCCCGCGAATGCAAAGGCGACGTTCGCACCCTGGCGCACCAGCAGCCGGATCTCGTTACCCAACTCGCGCATCTCATCGAGCGGCGCATCTTGAATTTCATCGAGCGTGATCAAGAGGCCACCGTTGCGCGAAGCCTCGTACATGGCCTCCCCCAACTGCGTCGCCGACTTGGATATCTCGACGGAACCCAAGCTCACGCCCAGGATAGAAGGGGATATCGACAACGAAGACATTTCGCGATTACGCGAGAGGGCGCCGAGAATACGGTCGCAAAAGCCCGCATTTGCAGCAACATCGACTACATGGAACCCGTGTTCCCGCGCGACATCGCCGAGCGCGTTGAGGAGCACCGTCTTTCCCACGCCACGAACACCAGAAACACGGAGCAGCCTATCGGGGGCGCCCGGGCCGTTTTCGAGCGCTTCGATAAAGTCATCGAGAATCTCATCTCGACCGATGAGCTCAGGCGGATTCATTCCAGCCGTCGGCTTGAACGGGTTGATGCGTGCCACCGTGTATCACCTTCTACGGTCGGAGAAGTTTAACAGGTTGAACAAAGTTTAACAAGTTGAACAAGGTTTAACAAGTTGAACAAAACTCATACCGAGGGCTCGGCGG
Organism: Collinsella sp.; assembly: GCF_052346665.1. Taxonomy (NCBI): domain Bacteria; kingdom Bacillati; phylum Actinomycetota; class Coriobacteriia; order Coriobacteriales; family Coriobacteriaceae; genus Collinsella; species Collinsella sp. Next base: position 95 of record NZ_DAWDUX010000037.1, on the reverse strand, counting down.
AAAAAACGCCCGCTCAATCAGCTCACACGCAAATTCTGTCACTCATTGAGAAACCGCACCGGTGCGGTCCTGATCACGCGCAGTACCGGCAATAG
>NZ_DAWDUX010000036.1:1693-21816 GCF_052346665.1 Collinsella sp. | reverse complement strand
CACGACAGCCCTGGGGGGCGGTGGCTCTTGGCACCGCTGACCTCGATTGGGGGACGGCCCCCCACAACGGGGGGGGGCTAGGGGCGGGGCGGGGTCATTTTTCCGGATGTGCACGCTTCGGGTCCGACTGGTCGAGTAGGTGGACATTTCGCCCGACGAAATCCTGCGGTTTTGCCGGGCGGAGGCGGCCGCCACTCCGCGCTATGAGAACGAAGTGTACACATCCGAAAGTTTTGCACCGGATCTGCGCCTACGCGCGCAGTGCGGGCGTTGACGTCACGGTGTGGTGGAAGATGAGTGCTCCCAGACAAAGCGAGGCGATGCCGAGCGCGACGTTCGCCACGTGGCCGATGACCAGCCCAAGCGAGAGCGATGCGGCGAACACGAGGGCGCCCGCCAAGAACGTGTAGACGAGCCCGCCTAGGATGCACGTGTTCATCGGTGCTCCGCGCTTGACCACATCCTGCGGGTTCATCCAACTCAAATTGGGGCGCCGCACATCGACCGACATGCCCAGGCATACCCAGAGCGCGAAAGCACCCAGCCCCACCAGCAGGCATTCGAGGGCCATCAGGGGAGTTGCTTCGCCGCTCGCGAACAAGATTGCCACGGCGACTGCGAGTGAGGCGCCAAAGGGAATCGCGCTGCTCGCGAGCTTTGCCCCCAGCATGGTGCGCGTGCTCACGGGGGCCGTCGCCATGAGCCATGCCGCGCGTCCCTCGATCGAGATGGACACGACGGAGCTCGTGCACATGATGCCGCAAAACGAGAACGCCCACGGCAGGATCAGGCGGATGTTGCCGATCATCTCGGCGGCCTGCTCGGCATTCACCTCGATCCCGTTGATCGACCCCGAGGCGACGAAGTCCTGCAGCCCGGTCACACCCAGGAACACGGCGATGCCGATGGTAAAGACATAGCCGAACAGGCAGTTGAACGCATAGGTGGGGATGCCGATGAGCGTGCGCAGCTCCTTGTGGACGATCGTCCAAAACGGCGTGCGCGTGCGTGCCGCGCCGCCCATGGGCGCCTGCTCGCCTGTGGCCGTCCGCCCGGAGCGCGTCTTGAGTTTGCGCGCGGCGAGTGAGGCGTTGAGCGCGAGGTAACGCTGCTGCATGACCTCGAGGCATGTGCCGGCGACGCCCAGCGAGAACGCGGTGAATTCGATGAGCCCGGCAAGCGAGCCCTCGGTAATCGCCGAGCCCGCCCAAGCCGCGGGCGGGTAGAGCGCGCAGACGGTTCCTTCGAGCATGGTGCCCATCTGGCCGAGCCCCTGTAGGACCTCGGCGCTATTTTGGCTGTTCACGCTTGCGGAAAACGAGGCCGATCCCCCGAAAAACGCCAGCAGCGCGATGAAGCCGAGGGCGACGAACGCGAGGTTGGCGTGGCGAAAGCGCGCGGCGACCCATGTCACGGCGTATGCCGCGAGGGTGGCGAGGGCGGTGGGAGCCAGCGGTGCTAGCACCATCGACGCGACGGCAGCGAAAACGGAGAGCGCCCTTGGCGGCACTGAGATGAAGTACACGGCATAGAGGGGAAGCATGGCGCAGAACGCCAAGGTAATTGAGCTTCCCATTAGCGCCGCCATGCGCGACGCAACCAGCGCGCGGCGCGAGACGGGGAGGGACATGACGAGGTCGTAGTCTTTGAATCCAAAGAGCGTCCCGTTTGCCTTGAGGAACGTGAACACCACGCCCGCAAGCGAGCCCAGGGCGACGGCGAGGGCGGGAAGCACCCGCGCGAGCCCCAGAACTGCAAGGCCAAACGCCATGATGGCCAGGTACCCCATCATGATGATCGCGAGCAGGGCGAACCCGCATGCGATGAGGGCGATGCGCCCGCGTCGCTGGCTTCGCGAAAGCCCGCTGCGCACCGGTGCGAGTGAGTTGACGAGCCCGAGCACCTGGACGCGCGTGAGCAGGAGAAAAGCGCGCATGGGTCGTTACGCCTCCCGTTCCACTAGATCGAGGAACACGTCTTCGAGCGTGTCGTCACCGCGCACCTGTTCGGTGGCGCCCTGTGCGAGCACCTCGCCCGCACGGATGATCGTCAGCTTGTTGCAGAGCTTCTCAACCACCTCGAGCACGTGCGAGGAGAAGAACACCGCGGCGCCCGCGTCCGCGCGCTCGCGCAAGATCAGCTTGAGTTCGTGTGAGGCGACGGGGTCGAGGCCCACAAAGGGCTCATCGAGCACGAGCAGGCGCGGGTCGTGGACGAGCGCCCCGATGATGACGAGCTTTTGCCTCATGCCGTGCGAGTAGGAGGAGATGGGGTCGCCGAGCGCGTCGACGATATCGAGCCGACGTGCCAGCCCCTCGATGCGCTCCATGCGATTCTGCGCAGGCACCTCGTAGATGTCCGCCAGGTAGGTGAGATACTGCATGCCGGTCATGAACTCGTAGATGTCGGGGTTGTCGGGCACATAGGCGAGCACGCGCTTGGCTGCGATGGGCTCACGCGCGATGTCGTGCCCGCAGACCTCGATGGCACCTCCGTCGAAGGCCTGCGCGCCCACAATCGAGCGGATGAGCGTGGTTTTGCCGGCTCCGTTATGGCCGATGAACCCGTAGATGTCGCCCGCCTCCACGGTGAGCGAGAGGTCGCGCACGGCGATCTTGTCGCCATAGCGCTTTTGGAAACCGCGGACCGACAGGATGTCCATTATGTCTCCTTTGCTAGAGGAACAATTAGAAGAATATCTAACAATCGAGGATTATGGTACAAGCCAGCGGAATGTCAAGAAGAGCAGAAGGGGCGTCCGTCCTTTTCCGGCCTTTCTGCGCTGCATTTCGCGCCATGTTCGCGTGATGTGCTGCAAAGACTCTTTGCGGGCGCGGTGCGGAGGTTTCGTGGATGCTGCGCAGAGGCTATTCCGTGCCCGCGGGCCAGCGATGACGCGCGAGGTCGACGCGCCCGTCCGGCAAAAAGGACACGCCCTCGCCCGCGAGCATTTCATGTTGCGCCTCGGGCCCGCCAAAGGCAAAGCCCTCGCACAGGCGCCCATCCGCGAACACGATGCGATGGCAGGGGATGATGCCCGGCCGGGGGTTGACGTGCAGGGCAAAACCCACGTATCGCGCCTTGCGCGGCTCGCCCACGAGCTTCGCGATCTGACCATAGGTCGCCACCATGCCGGCGGGGACCTGCGCCACCATCTCGTACACGCGGTCGAAGAAGCCGTCTTGTCCGGATTCGGTCATGTGCCCTCCTTCGGTATCCTTCTCGGTGCGCCTTCCCATCACGGGGTGCGCGCGTGCTCATTGGCCCTTTGCACGTCTTCCTTTTTCGGCAGCCTTCCCGCGCGTTTGAGGGCGTCGCGCAAGATCCACTCCACCTGGCCGTTGGCGCTGCGCATATCATCGTCCGCCCAGCGTTGGACGGCCTCCCATATGGCGGGGTCTATGCGGAGGGGGTATTGCTTGCGTGCCATGTTCCTATCGTCTCTATCCCAGCGCCTTTCCCGGGCACCGCATCTTGGGGCTCAATCGTCGGGCGCCGCACGCCAGGCGTGCACCCTCCTCTTTCGCCCCAATCTGCAGCCCCTGGAAAAGGCGTACATGCGCGTAGATATTAGTACAGGGTGCCGGCATTGAGGACCGGGTGCGCCTCGGACTCGCCGCACAGGACCACCATGAGGTTGCTGGCCATGTTTGCCTTTCGCTCGTCGTCCAGCTCGATGGTGCCGCCGGCGGCCATCTCCTTCACGGCCATGTCGACCATGGAGACCGCGCCCTCGACGATCTTCTTGCGCGCGGCGATGACGGCTTCCGCCTGCTGACGGCGCAGCATCGCCTGGGCGATCTCGGGGGAGTGGGCGAGGTGCGTGAGGCGGGCGTCGTCCACCTCCACGCCGGCGGGCGCCAAGCGCGCGGCCAGCTCGCGACGCAGGGCCTCGGAGACCTCCTCGACGTTGGCGCGCAGCGTGATGGCGCCGGAGGCGTCGGACTCGTCCTCCAAGTGGTCGTAGGTGTATACGCTCGCCACGTGGCGCAGCGCCGTCTCGGCCTGCATGGCCACGTAGCTCTGGTAGTCGTCCACGTCGAACAGGGCCTTGGCGGTGTCGGCCACGTGCCACACCACGACAGTCGCGATCTCGATGGGGTTGCCCATCTTGTCGTTGACCTTCAGGCGCTCGCCGTTCAGGGTGCGCACGCGGGTGGAGATGGTGCAGGGGTTGCCCTTTGCGGCCTTCTGGGCGGCGGCCTTGGCGGCCTTGGAGTCGCTCATCTCGAGCTCGAGCATCTCGACGATGCCGGCGGAGCCGCCCATGCTCTTGCTGTAGAACGGGTTCGCCCAGAAGAAGCCCTCGTCGCGCACGGTGCCCACGTACTTGCCGAAGAGGATGCACACGCGCGCCTGGCCGGGCTGCAGCGAGAAGAAGCCGTTCAGCGGCAGGAACCAGAAGCAGAACGCCGCGATGCTGAGCCCGAGGCCCCAGCCGCAGGCGGCCGGCGCGTCGACGCCATCGGGCGTGCCGGCTAGCCCCGTGACGCTCCATATGAAGAGGCCGACGATGGCGACGAGCGCCACGATGACGACGGAGAGCATGCCGTAGCCCGATTTGGCCTTGAGTTGCTTTTCCACGCTCATGTGAGTTCCTTTCACGACTGCGCCGGCGTTTGCGTGACGGCCCCGGCGCCGCGCTCCAGATTGCGATGGGGAGGAGGCGAGTCCCCGAGCAGTTCGTGCGACTGCTGATTGCATTGTGATATCACATTGAGACCAAGTCAAGGAGAATCGGATGCCGTCTCTCATGGCATAAGTGGTTCGGGGCGCCCGGCATCTACGCTCCGTAGAGGTCTTCCTGTTGCATCTTGGCTCGCAAGTCCCTATAATAGCTCCACTCACGGCTGAAGGTTTACTTCTAGATTTGGAAAGGGGAGCTGCACCATGCTTGCTTCCATGAGGATTTGGCTCTAGCCACGGTCGCGTGAGCGACCGGTACTTCGCTGCATACCACCGATCGCATCAAAGGATTATTCCATGACACAACCGAATCCCCGCGCTTCTTGGAAGCGCTCGCTCGCCATCGTCTGGATCGGCGAGTTCTTCTCCGTGCTCACGAGCTCCATCTTGCAGATGGGCCTCATCTGGCACGTCACTCTCACCACCGGCTCCGCGAGCGCCCTGTCGTTCGTGAGTCTGGCGGCCTTCTTGCCCATGGCGCTCCTCGGCGCCTTCGCGGGCACCATCGTGGACCGCACGTCCATCAAGCGTCTCATGATCGGCGCCGACCTCTTCATCGCAGCCGTGAGCCTCACGCTCGTCTTCGGCTCGCTTCGGGGCGACCTTTCCGTCGCCGCCGTGGCGGCGGTGCTGTTCGTCCGTGCGCTGGGCAGCACGCTCCACACGCCCGCGTTCAACGCGCTCACGCCGCTCATCGCCCCGCCCGAGGCGCTCGGCAAGCTGGCGGGCATGCTGCAGTTCATGCAGTCGGGCAGCTACATTATCGGCAACGCCATCGCCGCGGTGATTTACCCGGCGTTCGGCCTGACCTTCATGATCGCTCTCGACGTCGCCGGCGCGGTGCTCGCGAGCATCGCGGTGGCGGCCTCCGGCATCAAGACGCCGGCGCCCGAGCGTCGCACGCCCGAGGAGAACGCCGAGGCGTCGCGTCATGCGGTGCGGGCCTTCCTATCGGAGACGGCAGACGGCTACCGCGAGCTCAAGCGCCATCGCGGCCTGTTCGCCATGCTCTGGATCGGCTTCGCGTTCTCGGTGCTGTTCTCGCCCATATCCGCGCTGTTCCCGCTTATGGTGTTCGACCATTTCGGGGGCACTACAACGCAGTCGGCCATCGCCGAGATAGCGTTCTCGGTCGGCATGATCGCGGCGAGCGGCTGGATCGGGGCGACAGGCGGCCTCAAGAACCGTTCGCTCTCGTGCACGCTCGCGATCGCCCTTTTCGGCGCGGTTACGCTCGCGGGCGGCCTCGTGCCCCCTTCGGCACTCGTCGTTTTCTTGGGCCTCACGTTCGCGATGGGCGTGTCGAGTCCGCTCTACAGTGCGCCGCAGATGGCGCTCATGCAGGAACGCGTCGACCCCGAGTGCATGGGCCGCGTCTTCGGCCTGTACGGGGCGGTCTGCAGCTGGGCCATGCCCGTGGGGCTCGTCGCGTCGACCTTGTTCGCGGACGCCATCGGCGTGAGCGTGTGCTTCGTGCTCATCGGTGCTGCGATGATGATTCTCGCGGGAATCACCTGGGCGATCCCGAGCATCAGGAAGATCGGGTAGCGCTTCGGCGGAGCGCGTTTCGTTTCGGACGGCTCGCGTGGGGACGCTGCGACGTGAAGGGCGGCCGACGGTGCACCTGCAAGGGCACCGTCGGCCGCCCTTTTGCTTGGTTCGTCTAGCCCGGCGTCGACCATCATCTGCTCGCCGGGCGATTGCGATGCCGCCGCTTGCCGATACGCGGCCCCTTACGATGCGCGCATCCCATCGTTCTGGTAGAGTTTCCCGCAGTCGGTTATTTCGCGTCTGAGGCGGTGGCCCCTATGAGTAATCTGCTCGAATCTATTCTGCGCGTCGCGATGACCGTGTTCATCGTCGGCCCGCTCATCGCATGGGTCGCCCGCCGCGGCGCGCGCGAGCGCAGCGAGGCGACGGACAGCCTCGATTGCTTTACCGTCCGCATGCCCGCCGCCATCCGGGTGATCCTTGCCTGCTGCGCGGTCGCATTCGAGCTGCTCATGCTCGCCGTCTATGTATGGCAGGGCGTCTCGCTGGGAGAGTGGGACCACGAGCTCGTGTGGTTCGGCCACGCCATGGCGCTCGCCGGCATGTCCATATGGGCCCTGCTGAGCATCCCGCGCCTCGATGTCGACGGCGACCGGATCGCGTCGCGCAACGTTTTCGGCGCGCGCAGGGAGACGACTTTCTCCAACATCACCCGAGCGACCCTGCATGCGCAGATGATGGGGATCGACCTGTATGAGGGCGAGCGGAAGTTCTGCTCGATCAGCCTCGAGGGCGTGTGCTCGCTCAACTTGATCGCGCGTCTCGAGGAGGAGGGTATCGAGATCTCCGATGCCGTCGAGGCTCCCATCACCAAGGCGCGCTTGTGCTGGGCGGCCATCAAGCCGCTCACGATCGTGTTCAACGGCATGGCGCTCGTCTTTTCGCTCGTGATCGCGTTCATGGCGTTTTTCACTGACGAGGGCATGCGCCTGCTCGTGCTCGTCCCGTTCCTGTTCCTGTTCATAGGGGTCGCGTTGCCGCTATTCATGCTCAGCATGCCGGCCCGCGGCATCCTCGAGATCGGAAGGCAGGAGCGCGAGCTCGGTTTCGTCTTCGCCGACGAGATGGCGAGTCATGGGGCGACGGGCACCTCGCTCGTCGACGACGACTGGTTCATCGAGATCAGCAACGCCCGCATCGTGGCGTTTCGCCGCGACTACCTTAAGAAGGTCGCTGCGCACGAGGGGAGCGAGAGTGGGGACCGCTGCGCGGTCACGGCCGTGGACGGCCGCAAGTTCAAGGTCTACGCTGCCGGGAGCACCCTCGAAGACCTGCGCGACTGGTTTAGGAGCGGTACGGGGAAGAGGGGCGCGGCGGATCGCGCCGGCGCGGCGCTCGAGGCGATCGGTTAGACGCCTGGAGACGACCCTGCGGCACCTCGCTTGAAGGCTGCTGGCACTAAATGTCAAAAATGAGTCTTTTGCCCCGCCGAGACTTGCCATGTATAAAAACAATCTCAAAGAAACCCCAGGTACGATGAGGGTGCAGGCGATACGGTGACTGCAGTTGGCGACGAGGGGGCAGCGAATTGCGTTGTGAGCCCTCGAATTGAGTGTATCTAATAGGTGTTAGCAGACTCATTTATTGCATTTTGTGCCAGCAGAATTGCCATGCTGCCGCTAGATTCAAGAAAAGCTACAGCTGTCGTCTAACTATATGCATAGCAGTTGCAAATCTATACATTTCTTGTCGAGCATTCGTACACTCCGGCACAGGATGGGCCAGCTGTCGCTCTAGGCGGCAAAACGGGGGTTATGACGGCGATGTGAAGCGTTCGTCGGTTTTGCACTAAATGAAAATAGACAATGGCATTAGGTAATAATGAGTCGAACTTTTAGCATGCTGGTGAAAGGTCACATGGCGCCTAGGAGGGCTCGGTATGGCAACCGCAGATCAGGTGACAGAAATGATTCGACTCGCTGAACGCGTTCACTCGTCGGAGGCGTTTCGCTGCATGGATGAGGCGAATGCGGGCATCGGCGGCACCCTGCGCATGCTCGCCGAGGCTCGCGCGGAGGGTGCCGTTGTCACGGCGGGCGCTATCGCCGAGCGTCTCGAAGTATCGACCGCGCGTGTCGCGGCACTGCTTAAGCGCTTGGAGTCGAAGGGCCTGGTTTCTCGACGCAGGAGCGAGGGCGATGCGCGGGTCACGGAGGTCGAGCTTACTGAAGAAGGCGTTGCCCGGGTCTGCGCGTTTCGCGACGACGTGCGCGGCCAAGTTGCTCTGCTCATCGATGAGTTGGGCGAGGAGCGTCTGCGCGAGTTCTTCCTCACGGCATATGAGATCCGCACGCGCTTGCATCCGCCTTCGATACAGTTGTAGGCGCCGCAGCGCTCGTTCACCGGCGATGTTTCTAGAAGTTTTCGATGTCCATACAGGCTGCCGGCGAGCGCGCCAAGCACGCTCTATTGATTGAAGCGTGTTTTGCGCCCGTGTCCGGGCATCGCTATGGCTATAAACCTCATGGGGTTAGATAAGGAGAGATCGTTGCTTAAGTTATTCCGAAACCTAACGAAACGGGAATGGGGGCTTGCTGCCCTGGCGCTGGCGTTCATCGTCGTCCAGGTCTGGCTCGACCTCAAATCCCCCGAGTACATGGCCGAGATCACGCGGCTCGTGCAGGTCGAAGGCTCGACCATGCCGCAGATTCTCGCAGCGGGCGGCAAGATGCTGTCATGCTCCCTGGGCAGCTTGCTGGCGTCGGTCGCCACCGCCGTATGCGCGGCGCGTATCGCAACCGGGTTCGGCGGCACCGTGCGCGCCAAGCTTTTCGGCAAGGTGCAGTCCTTCTCCATGGAGGAGATCGGGCGCTTTTCGACACCCAGCCTCATCACGCGTTCCACGAACGACGTGATGCAGGTGCAAACGTTGATCGTCATGGGTCTGCAGATGCTCATCAAGGCGCCGATCACAGCGGCATGGGCGATCACCAAGATCGCCGGCAAGCGCTGGGAGTGGACGGCGGCGACGGCCGTGTCCATCGTGGTGCTCTTGGCGGTCGTCGCCGTGTGCCTCCTCATCGCGACGCCGCGCTTTCGCCGCATGCAGCGCCTGACCGACGACCTCAATCGCGTCTCGCGCGAGAACCTGTCGGGTCTCTCGGTCGTGCGCGCGTACAACGCCGAAGACTACCAGCAGGACCGCTTCGACGCCGTAAACGATACGCTCACGAGCAACCAGCTCGTGGGATACCGCACCATGGTCTTCCTCATGCCCACCATCCAGGCGACGATGAGCGGCCTGTCGCTCGCCATCTACTGGATCGGCGCGGTGCTCATCAGCGCGTCGGCGATGGCGGGCAAGATCTCGCTGTTCTCCGACATGATGGTGTTCTCCCAGTACGCCATCCAGGTGGTCATGGCGTTCATGATGCTCGTGATGATTTTCATGATCCTGCCGCGCGCGCAGGTCGCCGCGGGCCGCATCAACGAGGTGCTCGACACCGAGGCGTCCATCAAGGACGGCGGCCGCGCCGAGGGCGAGCCCGGCCGCGCGGGCGAGATCGAGTTCCGCGACGTGACCTTCCGCTATCCGGACGCCGAGGGCAGCATGCTGCGGCATGTCTCCTTCACCGCGCACCGCGGCGAGACGGTCGCTCTCATCGGTTCCACGGGCTCGGGCAAGTCGACGGTCATCAACCTCATCCCGCGCTTCTACGACGCCACCTGGGGCCAGGTGCTGGTGGACGGCGTCGACGTGCGCGACTATTCCGTGCGCGCGCTGCGCAACAAGATCGGCTACGTGTCGCAGAAGGCGACGCTGTTCGGCGGCACGGTGAGCACGAACGTCGCGTACGGCGACAACGGGCGCGGCCCGGTGACCGAGACGGACGTGGCCGATGCCGTCGACATCGCCCAGGCGGCCGAGTTCGTGGAGAAGATGGAGGGCGCCTACCATGCGCAGGTCGCACAGGGCGGTGCGAACCTGTCCGGCGGTCAGCGTCAGCGCCTGTCCATCGCGCGCGCGATCGCCCGCAAGCCGGAGATCCTGATCTTCGATGACAGCTTCTCGGCGCTCGATTACAAGACCGACCGCGTGCTGCGCGACGCGCTCGCCCGCGAATGCGCGGAAACAACGCGCATCATCGTCGCCCAGCGCATCGGCACCATACGCGATGCGGACCGCATCATCGTGCTGGAGGACGGGCGCGTGGTGGGGCAGGGCACCCATGCGGAGCTGATGCGCGATTGCGAGACCTATCAGCAGATCGCCCTGTCCCAGCTGAGTGAAGAGGAGTTGATGTAGATGGCAGGCATGCATGGTTCGTCTGCGCCGCGCGGTCCGATGGGCCACGGCGGGCGCGGCGCTGCGGGGCAGCGCATCGATCGCGGGACCTGGGGCAAATTGTTGAAGTACTGCCGTCGCTTCGTTCCCGCCGTAGCGGTGGCGCTCGTCTGCGCGATGGTCGGCACGGTGCTCACGTTGCTCGGCCCCAACATGCTCTCCGACATCACTGATGCGGTGCAAGACGGTATCGCACCCGATACCGATAAGCTCGAGCAGGTCGTCGAGGTCGTCACGGGCAATATCGAGGCGAACGCCGAGGCGATGGCGCGCCAGCAGGCCGCCACGTTGGCTGCCGCCGGCGCCCCTGCGAGCACGGGCGACGCAGCCGCCATGGCTGCCGCGACCGCGGGCGACGCTGCCGCCATGGCTGCCGCGGGTACGGGCACAAGCGACGCCGCCGGTGCAGCCGCGACCGTAGGCGAGGCGGCGCCGACGGCGTCGAGCGCTGAGGCCCCGGCCGCTCCCTCCCTGGACGACCTCGCCAGCATGCCGGCGGAGGCGCGCGAGGCCCTGCTCACCGACGTCGAGGTCGACGGCGTGACCATCACGGGCGCCGATCAGCGGAAGCTGCTCGATATCTTCGCCAACCTCGATATGGACGATACCGAGGCAGCCATGGCTGCGCTCGACGAGCTGCCTGCTTCGGTGAAGAGCCTGGTCGAGCCCGGCATCGACATGGACCTCCTCGCCCGCATCTCGCTCACCCTCGTGTCCTTCTACGCGGCGAGTTACATCCTCACGGTGGTCCAGGGATGGATCATGACGACGGTGACGCAGCGCATCGGGCGCAGCATGCGCGCCGACATCTCGGCGAAGATCAACCGTCTGCCCATGTCGTACTTCAACGCGGTCCCCACCGGCGACATCCTCTCCCGCATCACCAACGACGTCGACATGCTCGGGCAGTCGCTCAACCAGAGCGTGGGCTCCCTGCTCTCCGCCGTGGTCCTCTTCTTCGGCAGCCTCTTCATGATGATCACCACCAACGGCTGGATGACGCTGGCCGCCGTGGGCGCCAGCCTGCTGGGCTTCGCGCTCATGATGGGCATCATGGACCGCAGCCAGAAGTACTTCCTGCGCCAGCAGTCCGCGCTGGGCGCCCTGTCCGGCCATATCGAGGAGTCCTACACCGGCCATTCGGTCATCGCGGCCTACAACGCCGAGGACCGCGTGCGCGCCGAGTTCGACCGCATGAACGGCGAGCTCGTGAGCGCGGGCTTCCGCGCGCAGTGCCTGTCGGGTCTCATGATGCCCATCATGATGTTCATCGGCAACTTCGGCTACGTCGCCGTGTGCGTGGTGGGCGGCGCGCTGGCGCTCGACGGCCAGATCGGCTTCGGCGTGATCGTCGCCTTCATGCTCTACGTGCGCTACTTTACCCAGCCGCTCTCGCAGATCGCCCAGGGCGTGCAGGCGCTGCAGTCGGCGGGTGCCGCGGGCACGCGTGTGTTCGAGTTCCTCGAGGCCCCCGAGATGGCCGACGAGTCCGCCAAGCCGGTGCGCCACGCGCGCGACGTGCGCGGCGAGGTGGAGTTCGACCACGTGCGCTTCACCTACGCCGGCTCCGACAAGCCGGTCATCAAGGATTTCTCGGCGCACGCCCTGCCCGGGCAGAAGGTCGCCATCGTGGGCCCCACGGGCGCGGGCAAGACCACCATGGTCAACCTTCTCATGCGCTTCTTCGAGATCGACGGCGGGCAGATTCGCATCGACGGCGTGCCGACCAGCGAGATGCGCCGCGAGGACGTGCATGCGCTGTTCTGCATGGTGCTGCAGGATACCTGGCTTTTCGAGGGCACGATCCGCGAGAATCTCGTCTACTGCGACGAGGGGGTGAGCGACGAGGATATGCAGCGCGCCTGCCGGGCCGTGGGTCTCGACCACTTCATCCGCTCGCTGCCGCACGGCTACGACACCGTGCTCAACGACCAGGTCAACCTCTCCCAGGGACAGAAGCAGCAGATGACGATCGCGCGCGCGATGATCGCCGACAAGCCGATGCTCATCTTGGATGAGGCGACCTCCAACGTCGACACGCGCACCGAGCTCAAGATCCAGCAGGCGATGGACGAGCTCATGCGCGGGCGCACGAGCTTCGTCATCGCGCACCGCCTCTCCACGATCAGGAACGCCGACCTCATCCTGGTGATGAAGGAAGGCGATATCATCGAGAGCGGCACGCATAACGAGCTGCTGGCGGCCGGCGGCTTCTACGCCGACCTCTACAACTCGCAGTTCGCCGAGTAGAAGCGCCGTACAGGGGCGTCGATCTTCGGGCCGGCGTCCCTTTCGCACCAAGCCTCGCTCAAATTGGGGACAGGCACTAATTTGAGACCCACCGCCGGCGGGCCGACCGCTCGTCGGCGGCCTCAAGCGAGCGCCTGTCCCCCAACTCGAAGCCTCGGCCGAGGGCCGTTATGCCACGCCGGCGGGCCAGCGGCATGCGGCGAGGTCGACGCGCCCGTCTGGGAGGAACGCGATCCCCTCGGCTTCCAGGAGCGCGCGCTGGGCTTCCGGCCCGCCGAACGCGAATCCCTCGGCGAGGCGGCCGTCGGCAAACACGATGCGGTGGCAGGGAATCGCTCCCGGCCGCGGGTTGACATGCAGGGCGTAGCCGACGTAGCGCGCCCGACGCGGCGCGCCCACGAGCGCGGCGATCTGCCCATAGGTCGCCACCATGCCGCAGGGCACTTGCTCGACCATGTCGTATACGCTTTCGAAAAAGCCCTCGCGCCCCGTATCCGCCATAGTGCTCCTTTCGCCAGGATGTGCGCATTGAATTCGATGATATCGCCCGCGCCCCCGCATGCGGTCGCCGATCTTCCTCGCAGGTCTAAACACGACGGGACCCGCTGCCGCAATTGGCAACGGGCCCCGTCGAGGTACACCTTGAAATCGCGCAGAGGGGAGGGGACGCGATTTTCGAGCAACCCGGCCTCTCTAAGTTCGCCTGCGACCGTTTTGCTGTTAGCGGTACTATAGCAAAGAGTTAACCCTGGTAAACCAAAACGTCAGGGGAACACAGGGTCTCCACAAGTTAACTATGGCATACTTTAGCGTCTTGCTCGGCGTCCGCCCCGCTTCACGCGACGGATCTCGCCGGGACCCGCATACGGCGTCAGGCCTCGTTCGCCGCGGGCTCTAGATACCGCTCGACCAGCTCCTCGAACGCGCCCGCCATTCCCGTGGTCTCCAGCACGGCATCGCAGAAGGGGTGCACATCATCGGTGACGTTGGCGACGCCCACGCCCAGGCCCGCCGCTTCGATCATCGCGAGGTCGTTTGCCGAATCTCCCACGCCCACGCATTGCTCGAGCGGAATCTCCAGCAGCGCTGCCAGGCGGCGCAAGCCCGCGCCCTTGTCGACGCCGGCGGGCATGAACTCGAGGTAGCGTCCAGAGGAGTAGGTTGTCTCCAAGCCCAGGTCGCGTGCCACGCCGTCGAGCTCGCCGCCCACGCGTTTGAGCTCGTCGAAATCCTCGCTCATGAATATCACCTTCACCACGTTCGTCCCTGCGAGGAACGAGAGCGTCGGATGGGCGTTCGATTCGAAGAAGCGCACGAAGGAGAGGCTCGCGAGGTAGCGATGCTCGCCGTCGGGGGCATCGCAGGCGTAGACGTCGCCGCCCTCGGTATAGATGTGAACGCAGAGGCCGCGCTCGAGCCCCAGGTGGTAGAGCGCCTCGGCCGCCTGGGGCGTGATGCCGCATCGCGTGAGCGGCTCGGGATCGCCGTAGCGGTTGATGAAGCCTCCGTTGTACGAAACGATATAGAGATCTTCGAGCAGATGGGGCGGCAGGGCCGCCAGGTTGTCCGCGATGGAGGCATAGGGGCGGCCCGAGGACGGAGCGAAGCGGATGCCCAGCTCATGCATGCGCTCGAGCGCGCGGACGTTCGCTGCGGGGATGCGATGGTGCTCGTCGAGAAACGTTTCGTCCATATCGCTCACCACGAGTCTGTACATACGGGATCCTTCCGTTGGATACAAGAAACGGGAGCGCGAAACCGTGCGCTCCCGTTTGAGAATAAGCTGGTCGAAGCGCCCGTGCGCCACCGCCATCGTACGCCGCGGTGCACGGCGCGCTTGGGCGGTCTTAGTAGACCATGCCCATCGCCTCGCGAACCTCGGCGAGCGTGGCCTCGGCCACCTCGTTGGCGCGGCGGTTGCCCTCGCGCAGCACGTCCTTGACGTAGTCCATGTCCTGGACGAGCTCCTCGCGGCGGGCACGGATGGGGGCGAAGTACTCGTTCACGCTCTCGGTGACGTACTTCTTGAGCTGGCCCGAGCCGCCCATGCCGACCTCCTCCGCGATCTCGACCTCAGAGCGGCCGGTGCAGATGGCGGCAGTGGAGAGCAGGCCGGACACGCCGGGCCTTCCTTCCGGGTCGAACGTGATCATGCGCTCGCCGTCGGTCTGGCTCTTCTTGATGCGCTTGGCGGTTTCCTCGGCGGTCATCGAGATGTTGATGGCGTTGCCGTAGGACTTGCTCATCTTGCGCCCGTCGAGTCCCGGCAGTAGCGGGGTATCGGAGAGCAGGGCATCGACCTCGGGAAACACCTGGCCGTAGCGGTTGTTGAACTTACGGGCGATGGTACGGGTGAGCTCGATGTGCGGCAGCTGGTCGCGGCCGACGGGCACGACGTTGCCCTTGCAGAAGAGGATGTCGCATGCCTGGTGCACAGGGTAGGTGAGGAGCAGCCCCGTGAGCTCGTGGCCGCTTGCCTCCATCTCGGCCTTGACCGTGGGGTTGCGCTGCAGCAGCGCTTCGGAGACCAGGGAGAGGAACGGCAGCATGAGCTGATTGCACGCCGGGACGGCTGAGTGCGTGTAGATCATGGTCTTGTCGGGGTCCAGGCCGCAGGCGAGGTAGTCGATGACCATGTTGTAGACGTTATCCTGGATGTTGTCCGTGCTGTCGCGGTCGGTGATGACCTGGTAGTCGGCGATGAGCACATTGGTGTGGACGCCCATGTCCTGCAGCTCCACGCGGCTCTTGAGCGTACCGAAGTAGTGGCCGAGGTGCAAACGCCCGGTGGGGCGGTCGCCGGTGAGCATGGTGTACTTCTCGGGATGCAGCGGCAGGTCGGCGCGGATCTGGTTGCTGCGCTCGAGGCTGACCTCGTAGCTGAGCTCGTTGGGCATGATGTCTCCTTTGCGTGTTCGATCGATGGCACATCCCGTTCGCGCTCTACGCTTGCACGAAGGGGACAAGAGGTTACTGGTCGGTGTGGTCGGATGAGCTGTGGCTGTGCGTTGGGCCCTTTCCGGGCAGCATCTCCTCAAGGCGTTCGATCCGGCTTTCGTGTAGCTCCTCCGCAGCGCGCTCCTCGTCGGCGAACGCCGGATCCTCGGGGGTCACGATTTCGTCTTGCTGCGTCTTTGGGTTGTAGTGATGCCGTAAAACAGGCTCGAACAAATGAAGGCGCGCCGCGAAAATCGCAGAACAGGCGAGCAACGCAAGGAAGATCGCAATGCGCGCCTCGATGGCAACCTGGTTGATGAGAGCCGCACCCAGCGAGAGCAACAGGCACCACGCGTAGATGAGCAGGACCGCCTGACGCTGGTCATACCCCTCTTGGATGAGGCGGTGGTGGATGTGGCCCTTGTCCGCCTGACCAATGCTCACGTGCGCGCGCTTGCGACGGACGATGGCGGAGAGGGTGTCGAGGATGGGAACGCCTGCGACGATGAGCGGGATGATGAGCGAGGTGAGCGCCGCGGTTCGACTCACGTTGAGCAGCGAGATGGTGCCCAGGCCAAAGCCCAAGAGCAAGGACCCCGAATCGCCCATGAAGATGGATGCGGGATGGAAGTTGTAGCGCAGGAAGGCGAGACACGCACCAAAGAGCGCGATGGCGAGAGAGGCGGCGTCGAGACGCCCCGCGAGAACGGCAAAGGAAAACATGGAAAGCGAGGCGATGCCCGAAATGCCCGCGGCGAGTCCGTCGAGTCCGTCGATGAGGTTGATGATGTTGGTGAACGCCACGAGGTAGATCACTGTGATGGGGTAGGCGAACCACCCGAGGTCGATCTCGGCTCCCGGGATGAACGGATTGACGATATTCCCAATGAGCAGGCCCGCGGTAGCTGCCACGCATGCGGCGACAATCTGGCCGAGCAGCTTTTTCTTAGGGCTGAGCGAACGCACGTCATCTACCGCACCCGTAATGACGATGATGAGAAACGCGACGCCCAGCAGGGGGTAGTTGATCGTCATGCTTGGATGGGGAATGAGAATGGGGGGCCATCCGAGTAGTTTGATTCCCGCAATCTCGACGACGAGCGCGAGACAGAGCCCGGCGAACATGGCAAGGCCTCCCAAACGTGGGATGGGCTTGGTGTTGATGCGGCGTTTAGAGGGGTAGTCGATGGCACCAAGCCTCCGCGCGAGGAGCTTGACGGGCGGGACGCATAGGTAGGTGGCAAGGAAGGCGGCGACAGCCACAAGGAAATATGGCATGGCTTGTTCCATGGATACCACCATCGGTCGGGAGTGGACGTCATACGCGAAACGCGCAATCTAAATCATGATACTAGAAGCGCCTCGCTCGATATGCCGCGTTCGCGCATGGGCACGGTACAAGCACAAGGGGCAGGAGATGGGCGGCTGGTTTCGGCCGTGCGATGGATGCCCTTACAGGGAGTCGGCTCCCGCTTTTGGAAATCGTGGTGCCGGTGGTAAGTTTTAGCTCACAGCGCGGGGCACTCCCGTGCACAAAAAAGCGCGTAGACGGTCGTAATAATGCCATGAGCGGCTTTAATTCACAGGCAATTGCATAAATAGTTGATTAAAATGCATATTAACAAACCGTAAACTAGGCTTTTGAATCTTGTTCATAATATGCAGGACAAGTAGAAAAATATTCACTTTGAGGTATAGATTCAGGCATTTATCCCTTGCCTTGCACATGCCATGTGCTGCTATTCTCCCATGTAAAACGCTTTACTGGATAAAAGTAACGACCTGCGGGAGTTTTGATGATATACCGTTCCCGCCAGTTTTACGACCGTTTGGCGGTGACGGTATCATTAAGCCGAAAATTGGATATAACGGTAGGTGTGAACGGAGTCCCGTAAAGGACTTAAGACGGGATCGCCGCGCGGTCCCAGAATAAGAAAGGTAGGAGGCAATGACGAAAGGCTTGCATGTCCCAAGTGAGATTGGGCAGCTCAAGAAGGTCTGCCTGCACAGGCCCGGCGAGGAACTGCTGAATCTGCCGCCGTTCGAGCTTGAGCGTCTGCTCTTCGACGACGTCCCGTTCCTCGAGGTCGCCCAAGAGGAGCACGACACCTTTGCCCAGATTCTTCGTGATCAGGGTGTCGAGGTTCTCTATCTCGAGAAGCTCGTCGCCGAGGTCTTTGATGCCAACCCCGACGCTCGCCAGGAGTTCCTGGATCAGTACATCGCCGAGGCCGGCATCAAGGGCAAGGAGATGCCCCGCGTCGTCCGAGAGAAGCTCGATTCCATCAAGGACAACCTCGAGTTTGTCCAGAAGACCATGGCTGGTCTCACCAAGGCCGAGATCGAGATGCCGCATGTGAGCTCCGTCACGCTCGACTCCATGGTCAACACCGAGTCCGAGTCCGATCTCATCATCGACCCGATGCCGAACCTCTACTTCACCCGCGACCCGTTCGCGGTCGTTGGCAACGGCGTCTGCCTGAACCGTATGTACTCCGTCACCCGCAACCGCGAGACCCTGTACGGTAAGTACATCTTCAAGTATCACCCGGATTATAAGGACGTCTCCCTGTACTTCCGTCGTGACGCTGCCTACCACACCGAGGGTGGCGACGTGCTCAACATCAACGAGCACACCCTGGCCGTCGGCATCTCCCAGCGCACCCAGGCTGCCGCCATCGACGTCATGGCCCAGAACATCTTCTGGAACAGCGATTCCAAGGTCGATCGCATCCTCGCCTTCGACATCCCGAACAACCGCGCCATGATGCACCTCGACACCGTCTTCACCCAGATCGACGTGGATAAGTTCACCATCCACCCGGCGATCATGGGCACCCTCAAGGTGTACGAGCTCACTCCGGGCAAGAACCCCGGCGAGGTCAACATCAAGGAAATGGTCGACACGCTCGAGCACGTCCTCGAGGACGCCACCGGCGTCGACCAGATCAAGCTGATTCCCTGCGGCGGCGGCGATCCCATTGCGGCTGCTCGCGAGCAGTGGAACGACGGCTCCAACACGCTGGCTGTCGCCCCCGGCAAGATCTGCGTCTATGCCCGCAACACCGTCACCAACGACGTGCTCTACAAGGAGGGCTTGGAGCTTCTGGTCTGCCCGTCCGCCGAGCTCTCCCGCGGCCGTGGTGGCCCGCGCTGCATGAGCATGCCCTTCTGGCGCGAGGATCTCTAAGCACTAGCTTCGACGGCGCATCGGCTCCGGTGCGCCGTCGCACTTCGCCGTGGTATCATCCGCGGCATTCGCTCTACCTTCTATGTGAAAGGAGCCCACATGGGCGTTAACCTCTCTGGCCGCAGCTTCCTGCGTCTGCTCGACTTCACCACCGAGGAAATCGAGTACCTGCTCAAGCTCTCCAAGAACTTCAAGGACCTCAAGCGCACGGGCACCCCGCACCGCTACCTCGAGGGCAAGAACATCGTCCTGCTGTTCCAGAAGACCTCCACGCGCACCCGCTGCGCCTTCGAGGTCGGCGGTATGGACCTTGGCATGGGCGTCACCTACCTCGACCCCGGTTCGTCCCAGATGGGCAAGAAGGAGTCCATCGAGGACACCGCCCGCGTCCTCGGCCGCATGTATGACGGCATCGAGTTCCGCGGCTTCGACCAGGAGGACGTCGAGGAGCTCGCCGCCAAGTCCGGCGTTCCCGTGTGGAACGGCCTGACCGACCTGTGGCACCCCACCCAGATGCTCGCCGACATCCTGACCGTCCAGGAGAACTTCAACTACGACATCAAGGGCAAGACCCTCGTCTTCATGGGCGACGCCAAGAACAACGTCGCTCGTTCCCTCATGGTCGTGTGCGCCAAGCTCGGCATGAACTTCGTGGCTTGCGGCCCGAAGGAGTGCATGCCCGCCAACGATGTGATCGACGCCTGCAAGCCGATCGCCGAGGCCAATGGCTGCACCATTACCCTTACCGAGGATCCCAAGGAGGCCTGCACCGGCGCTCACGTCATCTATACCGACGTGTGGGTGTCCATGGGTGAGCCCGACGAAGTTTGGACCGAGCGCATCAAGCAGCTCGAGCCCTATCGCGTCACCACCGAGCTCATGGCCATGGCCGATCCTTCCGCCATCTTCCTGCACTGCCTGCCGGCCTTCCACGACACCAACACCACCACTGGTGCCGAGATCGCCGAGAAGTTCGGCGTCACCGAGATGGAGGTCGAGGACGCCGTCTTCGAGTCCCCGCAGTCCAAGGTGTTCGACGAGGCCGAGAACCGCATGCACACCATCAAGGCGATTATGTACGCCACGCTCAAGTAAGAGCGCATCGTCTGCCCGCTCGGGGCGCATCGCTGCGCGTCCCGAGCGGTCCTTTTGGTAGTTTTCCCGCCGCTTGGGGCGTCGCACGGCACGGATTGCGCCCCGTCCATGCGGGATAAACCTAAGTAA
>NZ_DAWDUX010000036.1:551-1683 GCF_052346665.1 Collinsella sp. | reverse complement strand
ATGACTGAAACCGCCAAGAAAAAGCGCAGCATGCCCTCATCGTTCACCATTCTTCTTGCCCTATTGGCAATCGTCGCCGTCATCACCGTAATTGTTTCCGGTACGACGGATGCCGTGACCGCCGCTACGTTCAGCGACTTCTTCACGGCGCCGGTCAAGGGCTTCGCCGATGCGTTGCCCGTCTGCCTCTTCGTAATGATCCTCGGCGGCTTCCTCGGCATGATGACCGAGACCGGCGCGTTGGACAACGGCATCGCCGTGCTCGTTCAGAAGCTCAAGGGCCGTGAGATTTGGATTATTCCGGTGCTCATGTGCCTGTTCGCCCTCGGCGGAACCTCCTACGGCATGTGTGAAGAGACGGTCCCGTTCTACGCCCTGCTTGCCGCCACCATGATGGCTGCCGGCTTCGACCCGCTGGTCGGCGCCGCTACCGTCCTGCTCGGCGCGGGATGCGGCTGCCTGGGTTCCACGGTCAACCCGTTCGCCGTCGGTGCCGCCGTCGATGCCCTTTCCTCCAAGGGCATCGAGGTTGATCAGACCATCATCATTGGTCTGGGCTTCCTTCTCACCGTTGTGACCACGCTGATCTCCATTATCTTCGTGATGCGGTACGCCAAGAAGGTCAAGGCCGATAAGGGCTCCACGTTCCTGTCTTTGCAGGAGCAGAAGGACGCCGAGGCCGCCCATGGCGCAGCTGCCGCCGAGGCCGCCAAGGAGGTCAAGCTCACCGGTCGTCAGAAGGCCGTTCTGGGCATTTTCGCTTTCACCTTCGTCGTCATGATCGTCGGCTTCATCCCGCTGGGCGACCTTAATGCGAACGTCGCAGGCTTTTTCGACAACGGTGTGTACGACGCCGACGGTAATACCATTACCCAGGCTTGGTCCGCAGTTGTCACCGGCCTTCCCATTGGCCAGTGGTATTTCGATGAGGCTTCCACGTGGTTCTTCGTCATGGCGATCGTCATCGGTATCGTGGGCGGCCTGTCCGAGAAGCAGATCGTGAACACGTTCATCACCGGTGCCGCCGACATGATGTCCGTCGTCCTGATCATCGCGCTGGCCCGTGGCATCTCCGTTCTCATGGCCGCCACCGGTCTGGACATGTACGTGCTCGACGCTGCCGCCGCCATGC
>NZ_DAWDUX010000036.1:0-541 GCF_052346665.1 Collinsella sp. | reverse complement strand
GTTCCGAGCTTCATCTTCGCCCCTGTGGCGTTCCTGGTCTACTTTGGCCTTTCCTTCCTGATTCCGTCCACGTCCGGTATGGCAACCGTGTCCATGCCCATTATGGGTCCGCTGGCTGCCGGTCTGGGCTTCTCGCCCGAGGTCATGGTCATGATCTTCTCGTCCGCCATCGGTGTCGTGAATCTGTTTACTCCCACCTCCGGCGCGATCATGGGTGGCCTGTCACTCGCCAAGATCGAGTGGACCACGTGGCTCAAGTTCGCCATGCCGCTCATTGTGATCCTCACGCTTGTGAGCATGGTTATCACGACGGTGGCCTGCATGGTGATCTAGTACCCGATGGGTGCTTTGCGGCCGTGATCATAGCGTAAGCACCCCATGTGGGCTCCGCGGTCGCTCAATAGCCGTCCGACCGGTCACTTGAATCGTCTTGCGATCGGTTGCGACCTACCTTTCTGCCCCCTTCCGTTTCCGTGCGCGGGAGGGGGCGCTTGTGTTTCGCGGCGGTGGGGCCTGTGCGTGTCGGGGCGATTGCGTGAAG
>NZ_DAWDUX010000035.1:16868-23672 GCF_052346665.1 Collinsella sp. | reverse complement strand
CCGCCGAGGGTCTCGAGAACGCATGGGGCGCCGAGGTCGGACGCACGCTGCTCGCCACGCGCGGCGACGACCTCGCCTGCCGCGCCCGGGCCCGCGCCGCCGCTGGTTCCGACGCCCGTATGAGCGGTTGCGCCCTGCCCGTCGCGATCGTATGCGGCTCGGGCAACCAGGGCATCACGTGCGCCCTGCCGGTGCTCACCTACGCTGAGGAGCTCGGCATCGAGGGGGAGCGTCTCACGCGCGCCCTTGCGCTGGCGGACCTCGTCGCCATTCATACCAAGAGCTATATCGGAGCCCTCTCTGCGTTCTGCGGCGTGGTGTGCGCCGCGTGCGGTGCGGGCGCGGCCATCTGCTGGATGCGCGGCGGCACGCGCGAGCAGATCGGCGCGACGGTGGTGAACACCCTCGGCAACGTGGGCGGCATCGTGTGCGACGGTGCCAAGGCGAGCTGCGCGGCGAAGATCTCCGCCGCAGTGGATGCCGCCATCCTGGGATGCGACATGGCGCTCGCCGACCGCGGCTTCCGCGCGGGTGAGGGCATCGTGCAAGACACCGTCGAGGAGACCATCGCCAGCATGGGTTACGTGGGCCGCGTGGGCATGAAGGACACCGACGTCGAGATCTTGAAGATCATGACGGGCGAGACACGGTTGTAAGCGTGCTGCCTCTGCCTATGTGGCAGCTTCGCTTACAGAGATGATCCGAGCGCGTAATGTCGAAAAATGAGGACTGTGAAACGCTTCATTTTCTACATTCCGCTCTCAGCGCAATATTGGTCTTCGTTTGAGTTCGATGCCGCTCCTGGGGTGTATTCGGGTGAAGGCTCCATGGCGTCAGTCGCCCGTGCAGAACTGCTCTTCGATCTCGTCAAAGCCCTTGGCGAAGTCCGCCATGCTGCCGCACCAAAGGGCGCGCGGCTGGTTGCCGTTGCCCACGTAGGCGGTCTTGAGCCCGATTGCGGGGGAGGGGAAGTCGCGCTTGGGGTCGTTGCCCACCATGAGCGTCTCCTCGGGGGCGAGTCCGAGTTTGCCGAGCGCCTCGAGGTAGTAGCCGGAGCACGGTTTACAGCGCGTCGAGTTCTCCCAGGTGGTCACGAGCTCGAAGGGCATGTCGAGCATGTCGCCCCAGCCCATGCGACACTCGATGCAGGCGCGCGAGAAGCTCGGGTTGGTAAGAAGGGCGATGCGCATCCCGCGATTGAGTACGGCCTCAATCGCCTCGTGGGCTCCCTCGCGCGGACGCGCGGCGATGAGGCGGTCGTTCTTCTTGGGGAGGATCTCGCGCTCGTAGAACTCGAGCATGTCGAGGATTGCGGGCTCGAGCAGGGGCACGCCACAGCGGCGCTCAACCTCATCGGCGAAAAACCGCTGGTTCGTCCGTATGTCGCCCTCGGCGCGCTCTCCGTTGTTGAGCTCCAACATGGCACTTCCCACCGAGGTGAAGAGCGCCACGGTACTCTTGCGTGCCGCTTGGGCGAGAAGGTTTGCCTCATCAAGTGCGAACATGCCGATGAAGGCGTTCAGGTTGATGCTGAGCAGCGTGTCGTCCATGTCGAAAACAACCGCTTTGAGAGCCGTCATGAACGCCTCCTTTCCGTTTATATGGGCATGTTTATGAATTATGCCCATAATCGCTGCGTTCCAGCCATGGAAATGAATGAGGGCTGCAATCTCCTTGTGGCATGGCGGGGGAGGGTGGCCTCGAAGTACCTGAGCCACGCTTTCCCGCCGTTGCCCTGCATCGTCCCTCGTACCTTCGCATCGCCTTAGCCGCGACCGGGCGGGGCGTCGTCTCCCTCATGGCCCTTCGCCGCCGTCGTCTCTGCGCGCGACATGCCGGTGGCTAGCCGGAGACGTTTTTCGTCGCTTGCCCCCATCCGCTCACCGGTAAATCGCTACCGTTCGCGGTTTTACTCGATTATGCAGACTAAAATTAAATCGATACAAATAGCTGGCATTACGCCAAGAAATAGCGTTTTAGCACCTGAGAGGGGTGGAGTATTCCTACTGCCGGACTCCAATTGAATCGATATAATTCCAACCACCAGATGCACACAATTGCCGTGTGCGCCGACGCAGGCCACGTGAGGAAGGACGTCCGCGTATGAAGTGGGGTATCTCCCTGTATCCGGAGCATTCGACGGTTGAGCAGGATTGCGCATACATCGAGCGCGCCGCGGCACACGGCTTTAGCCGCATCTTCTCCTGCCTGCTGTCGGTCGAGGGGGATCCCGATCAGGTCAAGCGCGAGTCTGCCGAGCTCACCTCCTGCGCCCACGCGAACGGCATGGAGGTCGTCTTCGACGTCGCCCCCAGCGTCTTCGCCAAACTCGGCATCTCCTATGACGACCTCTCGTTCTTCCACGAGATCGGCGCCGACGGCATCCGCCTCGACGAGCCCTTCCAGCCCAGCCAGGTCGCCGACATGACCCGTAACCCCTACGGTCTCATGATCGAGCTCAACGCCAGCTGCGCCGATGGCATCCTGGCCGCGACGCTCACGCATGATCCCGACCGTGCGCGTCTCATTTCCTGTCATAACTTCTATCCGCAGCGCTTCAGCGGCCTCGACACTGCCTTCTTCGAGCGTGAGAGCGCAATCGTCTGCGAGCTTGGTGTGAACCTCGCCGCGTTCATCGGCATCCCCCGCGCCGATGCCTTCGGCCCCTGGCCCCTGCGTGAGGGCCTCGTCACCCTCGAGTGCCATCGCGAGCTTCCGCTCGACTTCCAGGCGCGCCACCTGTCCGCCATTGGCCTGGTCGACGACATCATCATCTCCAACTGTTTTGCCACCGAGGAGGAGCTGGCTTCTATCGAGCAGATCGATCGCTCCCTCGTCCAGATGCGTCCTGTCGCCGATTCCGGCTTGACCGACAACGAGCGCATGGTCGCTCTCTATCCCAAGCACAAGGTCCGCGGCGACCTGAGTCCCTATCTGCTGCGCAGCACGTGGTCGCGCGTCGAGTTCGCCGACCTCGACATCCCGGTGCGTCCGGTCGGCCGCGACCTCAAGCGCGGCGACGTGGTGGTTGTCAACAACGCCAGCCCCCGCTATAAGGGTGAGCTGCAGCTGGTGTTGCAGGACATGCCCGACGACGGCACGCGCAACGTGGTTGGCACCTTGCCCGCCTACGAGCAGATGCTGCTCGACTACCTGGATTCCTGGTCGCGCTTCGGCATCCTGCTCTAGGGAAGTACAACGTAACCCAAGAGCTGTTATTCAACCCGTCACACGCCATCGACAAAAGGCAGGACGGCCTCAAGGGCGAGCAGCCTAATTGAGGAATATCGCGTTGAGCAGATCATCCTGAACTTGTTGAAGAGGAGGAGAGGACTTATGGCAAACGGTATCAAAATCGCGACCATCGGCGGCGGCTCGAGCTACACCCCCGAGCTGGTCGAGGGCTTCATCAGGCGCTATGAGAACCTTCCCGTGGACGAACTGTGGCTCGTCGACATCCCGGAGGGCCAGGAGAAGCTCGACACGGTGGGCGCACTGGCCCAGCGCATGGTCAAGCGCGCCGGCCTTCCCACCAAGGTCGTCCTCACGACCGATCGCCGCGCCGCGCTCGACGGCGCCGACTTCGTGACCTCTCAGGTCCGCATCGGCCGTCTTCCCGCCCGCGTGCTCGACGAGCGCATCCCGCTGTCCCACGGCATGCTCGGCCAGGAGACGAACGGCGCCGGCGGCATGTTCAAGGCGTTCCGCACCATCCCGGTCATCCTCGACTTTGTCCGTGAGGTTCAGGAGCTCTGCCCCGATGCGTGGATGATCAACTTCTCCAACCCCTCCGGCATGATCGAGGAGGCCATCCTCAACTACACCGACTTCGACCGCGCCATCGGCCTGTGCAACGTGCCCATCAACATGCACGCCGGTATCGCCCGCGTGCTCGACGTCGATGAGAGCCGTCTCGAGCTCCAGCTCCAGGGCGTGAATCACTTCGTCTTCGCCACCGGTGTGTTCGTGGATGGCGTCTCCGTCATCGACGAGGCGGTCGAGAAGTACGCCCACGTCTCCGAGGACGAGGCCCTCTTCATGAAGAACTTCATGTCCATCCCGTTCTCGCCGGCGTTCATCCGCGGCATCCACGCGATTCCGTGCCCCTACCACAACTATTACTTCCATACCGACGAGATGCTCGCCGAGGAGCTCAAGGAGTTCGAGGAGGGCAACGTCCGCGGCGAGGTGGTCTCCCGCCTCGAGGACGAGCTCTTCGAGATCTACCGCGACGAGAATCTCGACATCAAGCCCAAGCAGCTCGAGCAGCGCGGCGGTGCCCGCTACAGCGACGCCGCCTGCAACCTCATCGAGTCCATCCACACCAACCGCGGCGACATCCAGTACGTCGACGTCCGCAACGACGGCTGCATCGAGGGCCTGCCCTCGACGAGCGCCGTCGAGGTGGCGTGCCGCATCACCGCCGACGGCCCCAAGCCGCTCACCACGGGCGAGCTCAAGCCCCGCATCGCCGGCTACGTGCAGATGATGAAGGGCTTCGAGCGCATGGTGGTCGAGGCGGCGATTACTGGCGACCGCGACCTTGCCGTCGCGGCGCTCGAGATGAACCCGCTGTGCCCCTCCGACAAGCTCGCCAACATCGTGGTGGATGAGCTTATCGAGGCCCACAGGCAGTACCTGCCCCAGTTCGCTTAAGGGGCCTGCGCGAGGCGGTCCGGGCGGGCGACCCCCTGCCCACCCGCCGCTTGCGCGGCGCACGTCAACTTTCGTTGGGTATTCCTCGCTCCACGGCGTATCATCAAGGTGGGGTGATGAGAATATTGCGGTCGCATTTCCACGGCCGCGCAATGTCGTTCCCGCACCGCGCGGGAGAAGGAAAGGAGGAGAGCTCATGGTCAACATTCTGCTTTGCTGCTCCGCAGGCATGTCCACGAGCCTGATGGTCTCCAAGATGCAGGCGAGCGCCGAGGAGCGCGGCATCGAGGCCACCATCTGGGCCGTGCCCGAGGCCGAGGCTCAGGCGAACGCCGAGAAGGCCGACGTCATCCTGCTCGGTCCGCAGGTTCGTTTCCTGCTGGACAAGGTTAAGTCGGTCGCCGGCGACACGCCGGTCGAGGTCATCGACATGATGGCGTACGGCATGATGGACGGTGCCAAGGTCCTCGATCAGGGTCTCAAGCTCATCGGCCACGAGTAATCGGCCGCGCGCCCGGCGCGCCCGAACCCGCGGGGGCACCCGCATCCGTGTCTATTCGATCATCACCCCACTTTTTTAAGGAGAGACGACATGGCATCACCCATGGACGGTTTCATGCACTGGATGGAGACCAAGTTCATGCCGATCGCGCAGAGGATCGGCAATCAGCGTCACCTCGTCGCCATCCGTGACGGCTTTATCTCCATCATGCCGGTCACGATGGCCGGCTCCGTCGCAACGCTTCTGAACGTGTTCTTCCGTGACCTCCCCAACACCTGGTGGGGCGCGGGCAACGCCTTCACCGAGGCCTGCACCCAGCTCATCAACGTCAACGTGAACGTGTACAACGGCTCCATCTCCATTCTCGCGCTCTGCTTCGCGTTCACCCTCGGCTACCACCTCTGCAAGTCCTATGACGTCTCGCCGATTTCCGGCGGCGCCGTCTCCCTGGCTTCCGTCGTGGCCACGATGAACTTCGCCCCGAGCTTCGCCTACACCCTGGCCGACGTCACCCCCGATGCGGTCAAGGCTCTCGAGGCCGCCGGCCTCACCGGTCTTACGGTGACGGACGCCGGTGCGGTTACGATGGACGTTGTGGGCTCGAGCATGATCTCCACGGCGCTCACCAGCGCCACGGGCCTGTTCACCGCCCTGATCTTCGGCCTCGTCTGCACGATGATCTACATCAAGCTCATCCAGACCAAGCTCACCATCAAGCTGCCCGATTCCGTGCCGCCCGCGGTCAACAGCGCCTTCGTGGCCATGATCCCCGGCGTCGCGGCGATCTTCGTGTCCGCCATCATCACGCAGATCTGCGTCGTCGTCTCCGGTTCCTACCCGAACGACCTCATCTCCGAGTTCATCCAGCGCCCGCTGCTCGGCATGTCCTCCGGCTTCTTCACGGTCCTGCTCGTCGAGTTCCTGGCCCAGCTCTTCTGGTTCTTCGGCATTCACGGCATGAACGTCCTCGCCCCCATCACCGAGGGCATCTACACCCCCGCTCTGCTCGAGAACCTCGCCGTCTGGAACGCCACCGGCGACCTCTCCCAGCTTCCCTACATGTGGACCCGCGGCTCCTTCGACGCTTACACCATGATGGGTGGCTCCGGTCTTACCCTCGGCCTGATCATCGCCATCCTCTTTTTCTCCAAGCGTGAGGATTCCAAGACCATCGCCAAGTTGGCCGCTCCCATGGGCGTGTTCAATATCAACGAGCCCATCATCTTCGGCATGCCCATCGTGCTGAACCCGATCTACTTCTTCCCGTGGCTGCTCGTCCCGGTGATCACCGCCGCTATCGCGCTCGGCTTCACCTACGCCGGCATCATTCCGCCGGTCTACATCCAGGTTCCCTGGATTATGCCCGTTGGCCTGTACGCCTTCTTCGCCACCGGCGGCAACGTCATGGCCGCGCTCGTCGCGCTCCTGAACCTCGCTGTCTCCTTCATCATCTGGCTCCCGTTCGTCATCCTTGCGAACAAGGAGCAGGAGAAGACCGAGGCCGCTGCCTAGGCGTTAAGGGCTTCGGCTTTCAACGATTGATTCGCGTGGCCCACAGTGGTTGCATATGCTCCATGCGGGTCACGCCCGTCGGCCGCCGGTGGTCTGCTGACTCGCCGGTGGCCCTTTTACCTAGAGGAAGGTTT